>SKZC01000476.1 GCA_007127575.1 Gemmatimonadota bacterium | reverse complement strand
TGTCACCACATCGGCGGGGCACACCGCCGAGCTGGCTCTGAGGCCCCGGTCCGTGGCCGACTTCTACCATGATCTCATGGAGGAGCTGGCGGCGTTGGGGGTTCCGGTGAAGATCCATAGCTCCCCGAATGAAGTCCCTGACCCCATCCCCTTCGCAGAGAACGAGAGGGATGGCGCGTACGACCCGGAGGCGGTGCAGCGGTTCTTTCAGGCCCTGTCCAGCAGCGCCAGAGTTCTCCGGGAGTTTCGGGCCCGATTCACCGGGAAGTGCAGCCCGGTCCACTTCTTCTGGGGGGCCATGGATTTGGCCGTCACCCGGTTCAGCGGTCGAGAGGCGCCGCCCCATCCCGGGGGAATCCCCAACCTCCCCGACTGGGTCACCCGGGAGGCCTATTCCCACGAGTTGAGCAGCGCCGGGTTCTGGCCCGGTGGAGCCACGCACCCGGAGCCCATCTTCTACTCCTATGCCTATCCCAGTCCGGATGGCTTCCCCGAGGCCGCGGTCCGGCCGGAGGCTGCACGGTGGGACCCGGAGCTACTGGAGTTCGTGCTCCCATACGGGGCGGTGCGAGGTGTGGAGGAACCGGAAGAGGCGATCCTGGCCTTCCTCCAGTCCACGTACGAGGCGGCGGCGGACCTGGGTGGGTGGGACCGTTCCGGGCTGGAGTGGGGGTCGGGAGGGCAACCGGACTCACTGGGGGCCAGTGGGCCGGCGGAAAGGCCCTGATGGTCTTGGAGGGTGCGGGCGACCGAGGAGGGAAGGATGCCTGAATCCGGAAGGTGGACTCCCTACGTGGCGTCCTTCGGGGCGCTCCTCGTCCTGCTCACCGTGGCCTGGTGGGTGGGATCCCGCGCTCCATCCGCCGGTGTGGGCGATCCGGTTCCGGAGGTGGCGGCCACCGACCTGGACGGCACCTCGGTTTCGGCCCGAGAGCTCCGGGGACAGGTAGTTCTCCTCAACGTCTGGGCCACCTGGTGCGCTCCCTGCCGGGAGGAAATGCCGTCCATGCAGGCTCTGCAGGACGCGTTCGCCGGGGAGCCCTTCCAGGTGGTGGCGGTGAGCGTCGACACGGGCCGGGACGACCTTCAGGTCCGGAGCCTGATCGAGGCCTTCGCAGAGGAGCTGGAGCTGGACTTCAGCCTCTGGCACGATGTTCACGGAACGGTCAGGCGCAGGCTGGGGACCGTAGGGATTCCCGAGACCTTTCTCATCGACGGAGACGGGGTGATCCGAGAGAGGGTGGTGGGAGCGGTGGAGTGGGATGAGCCCCGGTGGGTGGAGCGAGTGGAGGCGCTGATCGCCGAGCTTCAGCGGGGAAGGGGCTGACCGCCCGACTTCAGCCGTCCTCCTTCGCCGGTGCGTCATCGGACCCCACCCCTTCCGCCCCTCGGGCCCGTTGGAGTCGCACGGGCGGGTCGCCGGTGATGAGGCGGATTCCCCAGTGGTAGGTGAGGTACGCCCATCCCCACTGGAGGAGCACCAGGGCCCGGTTCCGGAAGCCGATGAGGTAGAGGATGTGGACGAATATCCAGAGGATCCACGCCACGAACCCTGAGAGCTTGAGTCGCCCGAGTCGGGCTACGGCCGCGGCCCGGCCGATGGTGGCCAGATCGCCCTTGTCCAGGTACCGGAAGGGGTCCCGGGCCTGACCTCGAAGGTCGCGGGCGAGGTTCCGGCCCGCATGCTTGCCCATCTGGATGGCGGCGGGGGCTATCCCGGGAACATCCCGACCCTCCCCATCCTCCATCTGCGCCAGGTCTCCCACCACGAAAATGTTGGGGAGGCCCTCCACCGAGCCGTCGGGGTGCACCGGCACCCGCCCCGCCGTGTCCGTCTCCACCCCGAGCCGGGAGCCGAGCTTCGACGCGGCCACACCGGCCGCCCAGAAGACGTTGCTGGCGGCGATCCGCTCCTCCCCGGCCACCACGTAGTCCTCCCCGATGTCGGTGACGAAGGTCCCGGTCCGGACCTCCACTCCCAACCCTTCCAACTGCTCCCGGGCCTTCAGGGAAAGCTTCGGAGGGTACGTGGGGAGGACCCGGTCCTGGCCTTCCAGGAGGAGGATCCGGCTGCTCGTGGTGTCGATGGAGCGAAAGTCGGTGGGCATGACCCGGCGGGCGATCTCAGCCATGGCCCCGGCCAGTTCCACCCCCGTGGGCCCACCTCCCACGATGACGAAGGTGAGGAGTCGCTCCTGCACCTGGGGATCCGCCTCCCGCTCCGCCACTTCGAAGGCCAGGAGGAACCGGCGTCGGATGGCCGTGGCGTCGTCCACGGTCTTGAGTCCGGGGGCATGCTCGGCCCACTCCTCGTGCCCGAAGTAGGCGTGGGTGGCGCCCGTGGCCAGGACCAGGTAGTCGAACCGGACCGAGGCGCCGTCCGCCAGATGTACCGTTCGGGCTTCCGGGTCGACGTCCACGACCTCCCCTAGCCACACCTGGACGTTCTCCTGCCGCCGGAGGATCCCCCGGATGGGGCTGGCGATGTCCGCCGGGGAAAGGGAAGCGGTGGCCACCTGGTACAGCAGGGGCTGAAAGAGGTGGAAGTTCCGGCGGTCGATGAGGGTGATCCGGACCGGCGCCTTCCGGAGGCTCCGGGCGCAGTACAGGCCGGCGAACCCGCCGCCGACGATGACGACGTGGGGACGTTCGCTGGAGTCGTTCTCGGTCACCGTTCGGATCCGTGGCCCAGGAACCCCAAGACCTCCTCCAACCAGCCTTCGGGCGCCTCCAGATGTACGGCGTGTCCCGCTTCGGGAACGCTCCGGTGCACGGACTCCCGGATGGAGGCGGCCATCTCCTCTCCAATTCGCATGAACTTCGTATCCAGCGCTCCGGTGAGGAGGAGAGTGGGGTTCTCGAGCTCCGGTAGACGGTCCCAGTAGGAGGGCTGGACTCCCGTCCCCAAGCCCCGAAGCGCGGCGGCCATCCCCTGTGGCGTCTGCTTCATACGGCGACTCCTCTCCTCCTCCACCTGTCGGGGAGTCAGCCGGTCCCAGGTTCGGAAGAGGGGTTGCGAGGTCCAATACTCGACGAAGGCCTCCATCCCCTCCGCTTCGATCCAGGTCGCCAGTTCCTCGTCACGAGCTCGTCTTGCCCGCTGCTCGTCCGGGGCGCGAAGGCCCGGGGACGCGCTCTCCAGGACGAGCCGTCGAACCCGATTTGGCCGCTCCACCGCCGCGGCCAGGGCGATCCGGCCTCCCATGGAATAACCCACCCAGTCCGCCCTCGTCACACTGTGAGCGGTGAGCGTCGCCTCCAGCCGGTCCAGCGCCTCCGGGAAGCCCGACACCGGAGCGGTCCCCTCCCGGCCATGCCCGGGAAGGTCCACGGCCAGGACCTTCCGGTGGGGGCTCAGGGAAGAGAGGAGGTAGTCTCCCCAGGCCGCCCCGGATCCCGTGAATCCGTGGAGGAGAAGGAGCGCCGGCTCTCCTTCCCCTCGGACGTCCGCCGCCAACGGGTCGTCGCTCATGGTCCCGGTGCCTCCGGACTCGGAGCTCGCGAGAGCCTGCCGGTGGTCCCGGGGGCTACCAGATGTTCCCGGCACCCGGGGTGTAGGTGGACGCCACCACGGTGTCGGTGACGAGGGTCTCGCAGGTGACGACTCCCGACGCCTGTACGACGGGGGTGTCCAGATTCACCACCGCGGCGGAGACCTTGACCGTCGCGGCCTCCACTTCCACCCGGGCTGCAGAACGAACCGTCACCTGCCCATCGGCCATCTCCACCCGGTTCCCCTCACCGTCCTCCACGACGATCCGGCCTCCTCGGGCCCCGTCCGTTAGGCGAACGGTCCGCCCTTCCGGGGTTTCTATGGAAACCGACGTTTCCACCTCCGTCTCTTCCAGGGCGATCCGCGCCCCGGACCGGCCGGTGATGCTTCGCACCGAGGCGGTCCCGCGCTCGCTCACGGTCTCCGGGGGCAGATCCTTTCCGTTCCAGAGACCGCCCAGGACATAGGGCCGGTCCACGTTCCCCCCTTCGAACGCCACCAGGACCTCGTCTCCTACCTCCGGGATGAACCAGGCACCGCGGCACGGCCCCGCCATCATGGCGGCGTAGCGGGCCCATAGCTTGAGGTCCGTTCCTCCCGCCGGCCAGGGGAGCGCGATCTGGATCTGGGCTGCCTGGCTTCCGTCGGGATTGCGAACCGCCGTCACGACGGCGGGATACACACCGTAGAACCGGCCACCCAGGTCCTGGGCCGTTCGCTCAAGGGTCGGTTCCGACGGCACGGGTCGGGGCGTCGACGTCACGATCCCACCTCCTCTCGGCTGGCGTGAAAACGGGTTCGATATCCCTCTTGGGTGTTCCAGGTGTGGTGCGTTGCCGTCACTTGATAGGCCCCCTGAAATCGGGCTCCAAGCCCTGTGAGATCCACGTTCCTACCGACCCGGATGCCCACCGCACCGTACGTCGAGCCTTCTGCGGTGACGAAGCCGCGTCGAAGCGCATGGAGGCGAAGCTGGGCCCGGGAGGCCGCGACCTCCGGTGTTTCCGGCGATGTGTGGACGATCCGCTCCCACTCTCCGGGGCCCGGCAGGGAAACCTCCTCCAGAATCCGGCTCCCGGAGGCTGGAGCCGGGCCGCCAGGGCCCGGGGAGTCCGCTTCCGGCAGTCCGGCGATGGCGGTCTTGGAGCGAACGTCCCACCCTCCTATCGCCAGGGAACGCCGTTGCCGGGAGAGGTCCGCGAAGACCCGCACCTCCTGGAGCGTTCCACCCGCCGCCAGGGTGACAGATTCCCCGGATCGGTAGCCACGCGGCCGGGCGTGGAAGGTCTCTCCCTCCATCCAGAACTCGGCGTCCGCCTCCGCAGCAAGGGCTTGCAGGAACGCCAGGTCCGTCTGGTTCGCCTGGACGAGGACCTCCTGGGTCGGCCCCGTTAGCTCCACATCGGCTCCGAGTCCATGGTCGTGGGCCGTGGCCCGCATCGCGTCCGATGTCGAGATCTCGTGAAAGCTTCGGGAGCGGCGGGTCATGGCCAGGCGTTGCAGCGCGTCGTACGCGTGGATCTCCACCCGGGGGGGTGTGCCGGGCCCGGACTCGAGACCCACTCCGTAGACCCGACCCTGGAAGAGTGGGGCCCCGCCGGATTCGGTGGCGGAGTACGTGAGGGTGAGCGCCGCCCCGAAGCTGATCTCCGAGCCCGGGGAAGTCAGGGAGGAGTCCGCGAAGCTGGGATCCTGGAGGAGGACGCGACACGAAGCTGGGGTGTTCTCGGCTTCATCCACCTGGAAGGCCAGGAGGTAGGGCGCCAAGGGGCCTGTGCCCTGGATCGTGACCTGAGGGTAGGCCGTCGGACCGAACGTAGGCGGCACCTCGCCATGGGCAGGGGACCATCCCGGACGAGGGCTTCGTGGTGGTCGGGGAGGGGGCTCCGGCTTCGGGCCGACGTCGGACGAAACGTCCGTGGGCTTCTTCATGGCGGGCTCTCCCGTAGGGCAGGGTGGACCGAACGGGGGCCCGACACCAGGCCCCCGGCCTTCTAAGGTGTGACCATGAATTTGCTGTGGTTTCTCAGGATCTCCCGGTACTCGGTGCGTCGAGCGTCCAGGTCCCCTTCGCCGGTTCGAAGGGCGAATCGGAGGGCGTTGAGCTGGGCCACGCAGGTCTCGGCTGCGGCCACGTTTTCCGGGGTTCGGAGTCGCTCCTGGAGTCCCGCCAGCGCCGCGGCCACGGCGGCGGCCACGGCGGCCACCGTACAGACGAGGCGCCAGCCTCCTACGGCGTCGGCCAGCTCCGGCCCCCCCGCCGCCGCACCTCCGGTCAGAACCGCCGCCAGGCTGGCGCTCAACACTCCACCCACAGCCATGCGGCGGTACTGTGAGCGGTAGCGTCCGGCTGCGCGGCTCGCCTTTTCCAGGTCCTCCTCCACTTGCTGGAGAAACTCGCTCCGGGGGTCGGCTTCGTCCATGCCGTTCGCATGCTCCCTCCTCCCGTAGGGAGGTGTTGTGGGGTGGGAGAGCGGTTGGGATGCGGCGCGCACGCCGCCGCTCAATCCTGGGAGTCGAATCTCACCTTAGAGGCAACGAAGGACCCCGGCAAGCACGATGGTTCCGGCAGGCCTTCACTCCTGAGCCTTGCGCACCAATGCGGGCCACCATGCGCGGGGAACGAAGCGGAGGGAGACGACCCCGAGCCGGTTCAGGAGCCCCGGAACCGCCACCCCTCTTCCCGCCAACATGGCCTTGACCCCGAACTCTGCTACCGAAGGAGCCTCACTCACCGGGAGGAGCCTGAGGAGTCGGGATCCCTCCATCTCGGCCTGGGACTGGAAGCCCGACCGGGTGGGACCCGGGCAGAGGGTCGTGACGGTGACCCCCGTGTCCGCCAGCTCGTGCCGGAGGGCCTCGGAGAAGGCCAGGACGTAGGCCTTGGTGGCGTAGTAGACGGTCATGAGGGGGCCCGGCTGGAACGCGGCGGTGGAGGCCACGTTGAGAATGCGTCCTCTCCCGCGGGTGGCCATCTGTGCCGCGAAGTGGCGGGTGAGTCGGGTCAGTGCGGATACGTTCACCTGGATCATGTCCTGCTCCCGCCCGTCGTCCCGGTCCAGATACGGGCCGAAGTCTCCGAACCCGGCATTGTTCACCAGGGCGTCCACTTCGATCCCCTGTCGAGCCACCTCCTCGCTGACCTCGCCGGGCGCTTCCTGCCGGGAGAGGTCCGAGACCACCACGTGGGTCGCCACCCCATGGTCCCGCTCCAGCTCCTGAGCCAGCCCTTCCAAGCGGTCCCGAGTCCGGGCCACCAGGACCCCGTTCCATCCCCGCCGCGCCAGGGAACGCACGATGGCCGCACCGATCCCTCCCGATGCGCCGGTGACCAGGGCCCATGGCGCGGGCCCTGCTCGGGAGCCGGCGCCGTTCCGGTCCATCGAGCCCGGGGACAGAGCGTTCTGCCCATCGGGTCCTCGGACCTCCGCGTTCACACCTTCGGTTCCCTCTCCCTCCCTTCCCGACATGCTTCCATCTCCCTCCCAGAGTTGGGCAACGTGCCGGGCCCCGGATCCATCCGTCGGACGGGTCCGTAGATCCCGGGTGGCAGCGAAAATGGGCCCGCGCTCCCTGCCACCCGGACGGACGTCCATGGTTCCTCCCGGTAGTATCACCGCGCACAGCCCCGATCCACCAGCACCTCGGTGGGCAGGGGGTTCGCCTCCAAAATGGGGACCTGCTCACACAGAGCGCGGTCGCTCAGGGGGTTGCCTCGGAGATCCACCGTGATGGTGGTGGGAGGAAGGGTGGGGCTCCCCTCGGTGAGCCTGGGGTTCTCCACCAGCGGAGCAATGTCGGTGATCCGGTTGTGGGCCAGGTCCAGGGTGGTGAGCTTCGTGAGCCCTGTCAGGGGTGCCAGATCCGAGAGCCCGTTGCCCCGGAGATGGAGGGCCCGAAGCTCGGGGAGCTCCGCCAACGCGTCTGCTTCGGTGAGCAGGTTGTCGTTCAGGTCCAGGACCTGAAGGTTCGTCATTCCCCCGAGGAACTCCGAGCTCGTCAGGGCGTTGGCCCGGGCCCGGAGCTCCACCAGCTCCGTC
>SKZC01000247.1 GCA_007127575.1 Gemmatimonadota bacterium | reverse complement strand
CGCCACTGATCCAGCCGCATGCAGTCCAAGACAATGAAGAGGACCGGCTCGTCCTTCAACCACGGAACCACGCGGTTCCGTATCAGGTCCACCGAGAGCTCCGGCGCTTCCTCCTTCCCCTGCACCCAGCGGGGATAACGCTCTCCCACCCACTCCCCGAAGTCCCGGCGCACCTCGGCCAGAAGAGACGCCACCGAGTCCAGCAGCCCGGTCTCTCCCGCGTCGGCCAGCCGGATATGCCAATCCACCAACTCGCTGTAGATCCGGGCGTAGTCATCGGAGCTTTCCGCCCGACTCCGCACATCCGTCAGCCGACCGAATCGGGCGGCGAAGTCCTGCGCCGCCTGCTGCTTTCGGATCTGCCGCCCCTCCAGGATCCGGGTGACGACGGAGAGGACCTGGCGGGGGCTCGCGGGTTTGACCAGATAGTCGTCCGCCCGGCGCCCGATGGCCTCGGTCATGGTCCCGTCGTCCTCGGACTTGGTGATCATCACCACCCGGGCGTGGGGATCTTCTCTCCGGAGCGCCTCCAAGACCTCCATGCCCCTTCGGCCAGGCATCTGTTCGTCGAGAAGGAGCAGGTCGTAGGGCGTCTCCCGAAGGAGCGCAAGGGCGTCGTCCCCGTTGGAGATGGCGTCGACGCGGTAGCCCTTCTGTTCCAGGAAAAGGCGATGCGGACGCAGAAGGTCGATCTCGTCATCCACCCAGAGGATCCTACGGACCGTCCGGTTCATGCACGGAAGCTACGACAGGATCCCCTTCGGGACCACCGAGGGCCGGAAGACGGGACCGCGTCACCTGTCGTGGGCCCCCTGAGGACCGACGGAGGCCCTCCTACATGGAGATGGTGTAGGGGAACCACGCCGAGACCGGCTCCCCATCCCGTTGGGCCGGCTCGAAGACCCACTGAGCCGCCTCGCGACGGATCCGGTCGTTGAACCCCCGGTCTCGTGTGGGAGGGTTCAGCCGTGTGGAGTCGGGAACCACGCGACCCTCCACGTCCACGAAAACCCACACCTCCACCTCGGTACCACGTAGGTTTTCGTTGGAAGGGGGCATGATGAGGCCTCGGGGGCTCGGGGGCACCATGCGCCGCAGGCCCTCGTCCCCGGTCCCGGCGTCCCCGGCTCCGCTCCCGGATTCCACCCCGGCGAGCTCGTCTCCCTCCTCCTCCTCACCCTGGCCCGTTTCGGCCCCGGGGAAAGGCTCTTCCAGCTCGGCCAGCTCCAACTCCGCTTCCTCGTCCACCTCCGGGGGTTCCACCACATCCACCACGGGGACCGGTACGGAGGGTGGGACGACGGGGTCCGGAAGGGTAGCCGTCATGGAGACCGCTTGCATGGCGCCTTCCGCAGGAGACGGATCCGCCTCGCGAGGGCCGGGGGCGGCGAAGGGCGAGGGGGGGAGAGGGTTGGAGCTCCAGACGAGGACCAACAGGAGGTGAACCAGCGCGGACAGTCCGAAGGCCCGAAGCCAGATCTTCCGCTCCGCCTCCCGGCGGCGCAGGTTGGAGAGGGAAGCCGGGACCGCGCTCCCCTCCTCACCAGCCGAGGGCGAGGCACCCTGGGCCCCACTCCCGGGCTCCTGTTCTCTTCTTCGGTGACCCCTCATCGTCCTTGCTCCACTCCACGCCAGGGGCTTGGGGACTCCGACCCTCGTGTCCCAAAGCCGGGCGAACTCCGTGACCCCTCCTTGTACCGGCAGTTGCCGGAGGAGGTTCACCGGCTCTCCCTATCGGTCCGGGTGCCCCTTCCGTCACCGGAGGCCCGAACCCCCGGGACGAGGGCCTCAGAAGAAGCGGTATGGAGGCGAGGTGAAGTGCCCGGGCAGGTACTGAGCCAGGAACGGGCCGTAGGCGATGACGATGAGGATGATGGTGGCCACGATCCAGTAACGGAACCGGTCCAAGTGCACCTCCCACCCATGATCCGCAGGCCCGCGGACGGTCTCCGTGAAGGGGAGGTCCATGGGCTCCTCCACCTTCCGCCCCATGAGGATCGTCCCCGCCAGGACTGCGAAGAAGAGTGCGCTGCCAACGAACATGAGGGTGCCCCCGAACCCTGAGAGCATTCCCGCCAACTCCCAGCTCGGCTTCTCGTATGGGGCCTCCATGACCAGGGTCCTTCGCGGCATCCCGTCCAGCCCTCCGCTAATGAGGCCCCTGGCCATGATCAAGACGCCGGCGGTGTACACCCACGATGAGACCAGCGCCATCCCCTGCCCCACCAGCCGCCGCTGGGTGAGGTAGGGAACGAGCCAGTAGGCGATTCCCATGAAGGAGAGGGTGACGGCGGAGCCCACGGTCATGTGGAAATGGCCCGGGATCCATGTGGTGTTGTGCACCACCTGGTTCAGGTTGTAGCTGGCGTTGATGAGGCCCGTGATCCCCCCCAACGTGAAGGTGAGCATGGCCAGGAGCTGCGCCACCAGAGCCGGGTTCTTCCAGTCCAGCTTGAAAAACCAGTCCACGAGCCCGGTGCCCCCCCGCCGCCGACCCCCGATCTCCAGGGCGTACATTACGGAGAAGGCGGTGACCATGCTGGGAAAGAATACGCCGAAGGTGAGGAAGGCGTGGAGCGCCTTCATCCCGGTGCCGATCCCCGGGTCCGTATACTGGTGGTGGAACCCGGTGGGGATGGACAGCGCCAGGAACATGAGGAAGACGACCCGGGTGAGGCTGTCGCTGAAGAGCTTCCCGTCGGCGTGCTTGGGTACCATGATGTACCACGACAGGTAAGCGGGAAGGAGCCAGAAATAGACGAGGGCGTGTCCCGAATACCAGAAGAGGGACCGACTCAGGAGTGGGTCCGAATGGTCCATGAGACCCAGGGACCATGGAAGGAGGAGACCCACCACCTCCACGGCGATTCCCAGGGAAGCGAGCACCCACATGGCGTACGTGGCCACGGAGATGAACGCCATGAGGGGAATGCGGGCCCCGGGATGCTCCTTTCGCCACGCGGCGAGTCCCAGGAAGAGGGTCACCGCCAGGATCCACGTGCTCACCACCAGTAGGGCCAACCCCAGGTAGAAGCTCCAGTGGGCCTGAAGTGGGGGGTAGAAGGTGTACAGGACACTGGCCTGGCCCGAGCCCATGGCGAATCCGGCCAGGAGGAAGCCGGCCACCATGGCCCCGAAGCTGGCCCAGAGAAGCCCCGTCTTCAGAGGTCGGTCCAGGGCCCGGGCGGTGGTGAGGGCGAGAAACCCGTTGGCGAAGGCAAAGATGAAGACGATGGCGTTGACGACGCCATGCACGGTGAGGCCCTGGTAGTAGTTCCGCATCCCCGGGAAGTACTGCAGGATGTCCACCCGGGCGTAGTTCAGGGCCTGTCCCAGCCCGTTCACGATCCCGATGGCCAGGGCGAAGAAGCCCAGGTAAACCATCCAACGGATCACACGAAGCTGACCTTCCGGGAGTCGAAACCCTTCGGGCCTCTGAACCACCGACGTGGATGTGTTCATTCGACGATCACCCTCCCGTACATGAGGTGGTGACCGAGCCCGCAGAACTCATGACAGATGATGAGGTGTTCTCCGGGCTCGTCGAAGACGTAGGTCATCCGGGTGATCTGTCCCGGAATGAGCATGGCGTTCATCCGGGTGCCCTCCACGTGGAATCCGTGGATCACGTCGGTGGCCGTGGAGATAAAGTCGATCTCGGCACCGGCGGGCACCCGGATCTCGTCGGGCTCGAAAGCCCAGGCCCGACCCAGCACCACCACCTCGTAGCGTCCGGGCTCCACCTCCCGGACCCCGGGGTTGTCGAAGGGCGGGGTGTTTCGCACCTCCGTAGGCACAATCTCTCCTTCCCGGTCCGGCAAATGCATGCCCATCCCGAAGGCCGAGTAAAAGAGGGCCAACAGAAACACCACAAGCATGGCCCCTGCGAGGATGAGGAAGACCTTTTCGATCCGTTCGACGGTCATCCCGTTCTATCTCCCGAGAAAGTCGACGTAGATGGCCACCCACATCCCCGCCATGAGCATGAGGAAGAGCATGAGGAGAAAGAGTGTGCCCACAGGGGGGGGCACTTCCTCCCCTTCTCCTCCGACATCGCTGTTCCCGTCTTCCCTGGGATGAGGATCACTCATTGGGTTCACTCCGGAAGATCACCCGCTGTACGTAGTGGGCCAGGAGCCAGACCAGCGCCACGAACAGGCCGCTGAGCGCCAGGGCCAGGAGGTAGCGTCCACCCTCCACGGGCCGTCCGGCCAGGAAATCGCTGAGGGTGTGCCAGATGACGAAGGTCATCCCGGACCCGACGATGAAGAATCCGGCCAGCGCCATGAAGAGGTGAAGAGTCGAGATGTCGTTCTTGGCCATGGACCGGGCTCCCCGGTAAGATGCGGGTCCCCCCCGGACCGCGACCCGGGAGGCTTTGCGCCGGCTCCCGGGCAAGACTCATGCCTCTTCCAAGACGGAAGCAGGGTGCGGTTCCCGGCGAAGGCGGACCGAGGGAGTGGGACAGTTTGACCCATAGTGGGCTCGCTACGGCCCGCAGACGTCCCCTTGCGCCGCTTCGGGACCGGCGCAAGATTCCGTTCCATGTTTGCGTACCCGAAGCCGCCCAACCTGGGCACGTTCATGGCCCCTGAGGCGTTCCGGGCCCGGATCGTCGACGTTACCCGGGCCCGACGTCGTCGTCCACCTTCCATTCCGGGTTGGGGTGTGGCCTGACGCAGCGTCACGACATCGAGCTTTCTGAGACCCCAGCCTGGTGGCTGGGGTCTTTTCGTTTTCGCCAAAGTGGAGAACCCGTTCATGCGCCACTTCGTCAGCACCGTGGATTGGACCCGCTCCGAGCTTCAGGGGATCCTGGACTCGGCGCACCGGCTCCGCTCCGCGCCCGTCTCTCGGGCCTTGGAAGGAAAGACCATCGCTCTCCTCTTCCTCAACCCCTCGCTCCGCACCCGGACCTCCTTCGAGACGGGAATCTTCCAGATGGGAGGACACGCAGTGGTCCTGGAGCCGGGGAAGGGAGCGTGGGGGATCGAGTTCAAGGAGGGAGCAGTGATGGACGGAGAGGAGGAGGAACACATCGCCGAAGTCGCGCGTGTCCTCTCCCGTTACACCGATCTCATCGGGCTCCGGGCCTTTCCCCTCTTCCAGGACTGGGAAGTGGATCGGGAAGACCGGGTGCTCTCCGCCCTCACTCGGTATGCGGAGGTACCGGTGGTGAACATGGAGACCATCGTCCATCCGTGTCAGGAGCTGGCCTTCATGCGAACGATACAAGATCACCTGGGCGCACCAGACGGCCGAAAGCTCCTGGTCACATGGACCTGGCACCCCCGGCCCCTGAACACGGCTGTGGCGAACTCGGGCATCCTCATGGGGACCCGCTTCGGAATGCAGGTCACCCTCCTCATTCCCGACGAAGCGTACCACCTGGACCCGTACTACCTGGAAACCGCAAAGCGGCAGGCGAAAGAGTCAGGGGGCGACTTCTCCGTCACTACGGACCTGGAAGAGGGGTACCGGGACGCGGACTGGGTCTACGCCAAGAGCTGGGGAGCTCTCCCCCTGTACGGCCGTCCCGACGAGGAGGCCCGCCTCCGGGAGCCGTTTCGACACTTCATCGTAGACGAGGAAAAAATGTCTCTTACCCGGGGGGCCCACTTCAGCCATTGTCTCCCGCTGCGCCGGAACGTGAAGGCCACGGACGGCGTCATGGATTCCCCAGCGTGTGTGGCGGTGGATGAGGCGGAGAACCGGCTCCACGTCCAGAAGGCGCTCATGTTGGAACTCATGGGAGGAGGATCATGACCCGGGAACCCGTGGTGCTGGCCTTCTCCGGAGGCCTGGACACCAGCTACTGCGTGCTGGCGCTCCAGGAAGCCGGCTTCGACGTCCACGCCGTCTTCGTGGACACCGGCGGTGTGGACGCGGAAGGTCGGGAATGGATCCGGTCCAGGGCGTTGGAGCTGGGAGCGAAGAGGTTCCACGAAGTGGACGGATCCCAGGAGCTCTGGGACGAGTTCGTCGTCCCGCTGGTCCAATCCGGGGCCCGCATGTTGGACCAGTATCCCATGCTGTGCTCGGACCGCTACGTCATCGTGCGCCGCTGTCTCCAGCTCTGCCAGGAGCTGGGGACCCGACATTTCGCCCACGGCTGCACCGGTATGGGGAACGACCAACTTCGGTTCGACCAGTCCGTCCGAAGCCTGGGAGACTACGTCATCCACGCCCCCATCCGGGACCTTCAGCGGCAAGGCCGGGACGTCCGGAGCTACGAGATGGAGCGGATGGCGGAGGCCGGGATCTCGGTGCCCGAATCGGCAAGTCGGTACTCCATCAACGAAAACCTCCTGGGGGTCACCCTCTCGGGTGGCGAGGTGGACGAGTTCGCCGCCCCGTCGGAGGATACCCGGGTCTGGTGTCGGCCCAGATCCGAGTGGCCGGAGGAGCCGCTGGAAATCCAGGTGGGCTTCCAGGAAGGTCGGGCCGTGGAGCTGGATGGTGAACCCACACCCGGCCCCGAGATCCTCGCCCGGCTGAACGAAAGCTTCGCCCGGTACGGGGTGGGACGCCACATCTATACCGGCGACGTCTCCATCGGGATCAAGGGCCGGATCGTCTTCGAATGCCCCGGGGTGGAGGCGCTGATGCGGGCCCACGGTGCCCTGGAGGAGGCGGTGAACACCCGTTTTCAGAACCAGTTCCGTCACATCATCGCCCACCGTTGGGCAGAGCTGGTCTACACCGGCTTCTTCTTCGAGCCCCACAAGCGGGACCTGGAGGCGTACCTGGAGAGCTCGCAAAGCGCGGTGACCGGCGAGGTGACGCTTCGCACGGAGGGGGGAGCGGTGGAAGCGGTGTCGGTGGAGTCACCCTACATCCTCACGGACCCCGACTCCGTCTACGCCCAGTCCGCGGCCTGGTCCGCGCAGGAAGCGGAGGGCTTCGTGAAGCTCGTGGGACAGAGCTCTACCCTGGCGGCCCGCATCCGGAGGGAGGGGAGCCGGTGAGGCTGGAGCGCACACTGGAGCACCTGGAACACCTGGTGGGCTTCGACACCCAAAACCCGCCTCGTGACTTGACCCTGGAGCACCCCCTCTTTCGATACCTGAGGGAAGCCCTGGGAGCCGGTTTCGAGCTGGAAGTCACGGACCACGGGAAGGGTCGGATCACCATTCTGGCGGTGCGGGGAACCCCCCGAACCCTCTTCAATTGCCACCTGGACACCGTCCCTGCGTCGGGGGATTGGAGCGTCCCTCCACTGAAGCTTACGGTGGGGGAGGAGCGGGCGTGGGGACTGGGAGCCTGCGACGTGAAAGGGGCCGGCGCGGCTCTCCTCACCCTCTCCCAGCAGGACGAACTGCCCCTGGCCCTACTCTTCACCACGGACGAAGAGGGAGCGGAGGGGTGCTGCGTGGAGGCCTTCGTGGACGGCGGGGGTGCCGGTCGCTTCCACCGGGTAGTGGTCTGCGAGCCCACCGGGTGCCGACCGGTGACCCGCCACCGGGGATACCTGTCGGTTCGAGGACGGTTCGCCGGCACTCCCGGCCACTCTTCGGAGCCCCGGGCCCTGGAGGACAGCGCCACCCACCGCCTCGTCCAATG
>SKZC01000213.1 GCA_007127575.1 Gemmatimonadota bacterium | reverse complement strand
CCGGAGGTCTCGGACCAGGTCTTCGGGGAGGGTCGGAGTGGCCACGGCCTTAAAGGTGCGGGGGTGATTGAGGGTGGGAAAGATGGGCCGGCCCACCGCCGAGGATACCACCCGCGCCTCCCATGGGGCAAGGCGTCCCCTCGCGTTCCCTCCACCGGGTTTTCGCCGTCCTTCAGCCTCCCTGGAGGTGGTGCAGTATGGCCCGGATGCTCTCCAGCGCCGCCACCTCCAACCGCCGAGGAAGCTCGGTTCCGTACACCTCTGCCGTCAGCTCCTCCGGGGACGCCTGGGGCCGTCGCCGCCGGAGCTCCGCCACTTCCCGGATCCGCCGGAGACGGTGCTCCCGGAAGCGGCCGATGCGCTGCGGAGAGTCGGTGATGGGTGGGCCATGAGCCGAGTAGAGGGTGCCGGCCCCCAGATCCTCCAGCACCTCCAGAGACTGCAGGTAGTCGGCGACGCACCCCGGGTACTCCCCCCCCCAGGTGGTTTCCCCCTCCCCCAACAGCAGATCCCCCACGAATACCGCGTCCCCCTCCGGCCAATGAAAGACGGTGTGATCCGGCGAGTGGCCGGGAGTCGGCACCGGAACCAGCCGTCCGTCATCGGTCTCCCACTCGTCCCCGGGATGGAGTCGCTGGTCCGCCCAGGGGCCGGGTCCGATGACGGGAACGCCCAGGGCCCGGGCCAAGGCCGGGGCCCCTTCAGCGTGATCCGGGTGGTGGTGGGTCACCAGGAGGTGGACTCGCCGGGCGTCGGCCACCTCGGCCAGGATCCGATCTCGGTGTTCGGCCAGACCCGGACCGGGATCCACCACCGCGACCTCTCGGCGGCCCACCAGGTAGGTGCGGGTTCCGTCGAGGGTGAAGGGTCCGGGATTGTCGGCCCGGAGGACGCGTGGCAGGGATGGGGAGGGTGAAGAAGGGGTCAGCGGCGCTCCGCCATGATCTGCTCCGCTATCTTGTCCGCCACCGCCTGGAGCGCCTCCTCGTCGTCGTCGGTGAAGGCCTTCTCTTCCTCGCTGTCGATATCGATCTGGCCGAAGATTTCGTCCCCGGCACGGATGAGAACCACCAGCTCGGAGCGAACATTGGGATCGCAGGCCAGGTAATTTTCCACCTGGGTGACGTCGGGGACGTTCTGGTTCGCTTTCTCCTCCACCGCCGTACCGCAAACGCCGGTCCCCACCGGAATCTTCGAGTGTTCCGTCGGCGTGCCCACGTAATTGTGGAGCCACAGCTCGGAGCCGTCCTCGGAGAGGAGGTAGACCCCCACCCAATCGAACCGGGGATCCGCGTGGGCGATGCGCTTCACCGCCGTCCGCAGGAGCCCGTCGGAGAGATACCCGGAGTCCCGCATCTCCTGGAGCTCCTTTACCAGTTCCGTGGCGTTCAGCATTCCGTTCTCCTGCCTGGGTCTCGAGGGTGGATTGGGGCCATTCTATCGATAGCAGACGGAAAGGTTACCCAAGGGTCGGATCGGAGTCAACGCGCCGGGTGGCGGGCCAAGCGGGGTCCCGAGGCACCGCGGGACGGGAGCGCCGGGGGAATGGGACCGAGCCCACCCGTCGAGTCGGGGAAAGGCTTGAATCGAGATCCGGAAGGTGGGAGGTTTCGTCCCTACCACCGGAGGAGGGTATGGGCCGAAAAGGGTTTCCCCGTTACGCCTGGGGTGTCTTCGCATATAGCCTCCTGGTCATCCTTTGGGGCTACTTTCTCCGGATCTCCCGGTCCGGGGACGGGTGCGGAACGGACTGGCCCCTCTGCCACGGCGCCGTGGTCCCTGCCGCCTCCTTCCCCACGATGGTGGAGTACATCCACCGAGTCTCGTCGGGCCTCGTCCTCCTCCTGGTCCTGGCGATGGCGGTCTGGGCGTTCCGCAGCTACCCCCGGGGGAGCCTGGTGCGTTGGGCCGCCGCCTTCACCCTCCTCTTCACCATCACCGAATCGCTCTTCGGAGCGGTCCTGGTGATCTTCGGCTGGGTGGCGGAGGACGCCTCGTTGGCGCGGATCCTCATCCGACCGTTTCATGTCACGAACACCTTCCTCCTCATGGGCGCCCTGGCCCTCACCCCCTGGTGGGCTTCCCGGTGCGAGCCTCGAAGCCTTCACCTCCCGCAGGGGGACCGAAACCTCCTCCTGGCGGGGCTCGCCACCATCCTGGTCCTGGGCTGGACGGGCTCCTGGACCGGGCTGGCCAACGCCGCCTTCCCCGCCGAGACCCTCCGGGGAGGGCTGGCCCAGTACATGGACCCGGAGCACCTTCTCATCTACCTGCGCATGGCCCATCCCGCCCTGGCGGTGCCGGGCCTCCTCCTGCTGGGGTGGCTGGGCCTCCGGCTCCGGGAGAGAGGGACGGCCACCCGCCGGCTGGGGTTGGGTATCGCGGGATCGGCGGCGGCTCAGCTTGCCGTGGGCCCCCTGGCCATCCTCCTTCCGGAGGGAGTTGGGGTCCGCCTCCTCCACCTCTTCCTTGCGGACCTCACCTGGATCTTCCTCCTCCTGGCGGGAGCGAGTCTCATGGGACACCGAATCCCGGCGTCCTCCGCCCTCAGGCGCCCATCCCGGCTCGACGCCACGCCGAAGGCTTAGAAGGCCGCCGATTCACTCCGGTATGAAGGAGGTCTCTGCGTCCAGGCTCCGGACGAAGGCGGCCAGAAGGCGTGCCGTTCGGTTCAGGTCCCCTACGCTCACCACCTCGTTGGGGGAGTGCATGTACCGGTTGGGAATGGAGATGAGACCGGTGGGGATCCCCTCCCGGGCCAGGTAGATGGCGTCGGCGTCGGTGTGGGTGGCCCGGGGAGCGGCACGGACGCTGTGCTCGATCCCCTCGGCCTCGGCCAGGCTGCGGAGGCGCTGAAAGACCAGGGGATGGGCCGCGGAGCCCCGGGTGAGAGCGGGCCCACCACCCACCTTGGCCTCTCCCACCTCCTTCTTGTTCACGTCCGGGACGTCGGTGCTGAAGGTGACGTCCACCACCAGGGCCACCTTCGGATCCAGGGAGAAGGCGGAGCTCCGGGCGCCCCCTCCCGAATAACCGATCTCCTCCTGGGTGGTGGCCACCGCCACGGCCTCGGCATCGGGAGGGCGCTCGGCAAGGAGGCGGAGCGCCTCCAGGACCACGTAGGCTCCCACCCGGTTGTCCACCGCCCGGGAGGCGATGCGGTCTCCGGCCAACCGGAGAAAGGGCGGCCCCAGGACCAAGGGGTCCCCGATTCCCACGCCCATCTCCTCCACCTCGTCCTTGCTGGACGCCCCCAGATCCACCCATAGGTCTCTGGGCTCGGTGACCTTCTTTCGCTCTTCGTCCCGCATGAGGTGGATGGGCTTCTTCCCCATGACACCGGGCACCTCTCCGTTGCGACCCAGCACCCGCACCCGCTGAGCCACCAGCACCTGGGGGTCCCATCCTCCGATGGGATCCACGAAGAGGAACCCTTCGTCGTCGATGTAGGTGACCTGGAGGCCGATTTCGTCCACGTGTCCCGCCAGCATCACCCGGGGACCGCCCTCCGTCCCCACCGCCGCATACGAGTTGCCGCTCACATCGGACCAGACTCGGTCGGTGAAGGAGGCTGCCTCCTCTCGCCAGACCCGAGCCGGGCGGGTCTCGAAGCCCGAAGGCCCCGGTGCTTCCAGCAGCCGTTCGAGAAAGGATGGACGGTCATCGGTCATGGGGATCCGGGTCTCCTGGGATTGGGGTGTGAATTGAAGTGGGGACGGCGGGGAGGGCCGCCTCCATCGTGGTCTCCGGCGCTCCCTCTCAAGGCAACGGACCCCCGCCGGGAGGAAAGGGACCCCCGGGAGGGTCCGATTCGTCCAGGGGGCGGGACCGCAGTACGGTGACCTCCACCTCGCCCCCTTCCATCTTCCTCCTCATGCGGCGGAGGAAGCCATCCTGAATCCAGCGACGAGGAAGAGGAAGAAGGAGGCAAAACCCCACCACGTCGGTGAGGATCCCGGGAGCGAGAAGGAGAGCACCACCCACGAGGATCGCGGCCCCGTCCAGAATAGCGCGGCCGGGAAGCCCACCGGTTCCCACCTGCCCCTGAAGCTCCGCCAGAACGCGGAACCCCTGATCCCGGGCCAGCCAGGCACCCACTACTCCCGTGAGGAGGACCAGGGCCAGAGTGGGCCAGAGTCCGATCCAGCGCCCCACCTGGATGAGGATGGCCAGCTCCACCAGGGGGACCACCACGAAGAGAAGGAAGAGACGTCCCAGCATCCTCTCAGCTCACCCGGCGAAGGAGGGGGAGTCCCCGGCACGGGGCCGGCCCGCGGAGCTTCGAAGTAGGTATGGGGTTTACACCCCTTCGCCCCGAAGGGCACATTACGATGTTCCCCAGCGCCTCTTCCACAGGACATTTGCGCTTCGCCATGACCATCGAACAGACCTATTTCCGTAAGGGATTCGGACTCAAATCCGAAGTGCAGCCCGTTATCGACGCCGAATACCAGTCCTCTCTGGTGGAACAGATCCGAGCGGAGGGCTACCAGAAGACCTTCGGTGACGTCACCGTCCGCTTGGCGGAGGAGTTCGGCTTTTGCTACGGGGTGGACCGTGCCGTGGACTACGCCTACGAGACCCGGACCAAGTTCCCGGACAAGAAGGTCTACCTCGTCGGGGAGATCATCCACAACCCCCACGTCAATCAGCGAATGACGGACATGGGGATCGAGTTCATCTATCCCGATGAGAACGGGAAGTTCGATTTTTCCCACGTCACGAAGGACGATGCCGTCCTCATCCCCGCGTTCGGGGTCACCATGGAGGCCTTCCAGGAGCTGAAGGATGTCGGCTGCGTTCTGGTGGATACCACCTGTGGGTCGGTCCTTCTCGTCTGGAAGAGGGTGGAGAGCTATGCCAAGGACGGCTTCACCGCGGTGATCCACGGGAAGTACACCCACGAGGAAAGCCGGGCCACCGCTTCCCAGGTGAACACGTACCCGAACGGTAAGTACCTCATCGTTCGGGACATGGAGGAGGCGGAGGTGGTGTGCGACTACATCGCTGGCCGCCCCGGACACATCTCCCGGGAGGAGTTCATGCAGCGGTTCGGGGTGAAATCGTCCCCCGGATTCGACCCGGACCGGGATCTAGCCCAGATCGGGGTGGCGAATCAGACCACCATGCTCGCCAACGAATCCATGGCCATCGGCGCGAAGCTGCGGCAAGCCATGGTGGAGGCTCGCGGGGAGGAGTACGCCGAGACCCACTTCCGCTCCTTCGGCACCATCTGCTCCGCCACTCAGGAGCGACAGGACGCGGTGGTGAAGATGATGGAGGACCCCCCGGACATCATGATCGTCATCGGGGGCTACAACTCCTCCAACACCAATCATCTCGGACACATGTGCCGTCAGCACACCCGGACGTACCACATCGAGGATTCGGCGTGCGTGGACCCGGCCGCCGGGACCATCCGCCACAAGCCGGAGTTGGCGGTGGAGGCGCCGGAGAAGACGGAGTCCGACTGGCTCCCCGAGGGCCCGTTCGAGCTGGGGATCACCGCCGGGGCATCCACCCCGAACAACAAGATCGGGGACGCGCTCCTCCGGGTGCTGAAGATCCGGGGGGTGCCCGTTGCAGACCCTACTTCCGAGGCGAGTCCAGCCGGCTGAACCGGCTGGACGACGAGCTCATTCGTCCCAGGCCCCCTGAGCGTCGGGGCGATCCTCTGCCAAGCCCATTCCCAGCTTCTTCAGAAGCGTCCTCAGCTCCCGACGCTCCAGGGGCTCCAGGTGCGCCACCATGTCCCGGACGAAGGCGGCGTGATCCGGGAAGACTTCTCCGATCAGCGCCCTTCCCTCGGGTGTGAGCTTCGCCTGAATCACCCTCCGGTCCTCCTGGGAACGATCGCGGTAGACCAGGCCCTGCTCCTCCAGACGGTCCATGACGTAGGTCACGTTCCCACCCGTAACCAGGAGCTTGTCGGCAAGCTCCCCCAGGGAGAGGGGGCCCAGGTGGTACAGGGCCTCCAGAACGCCGAACTGAGGGGTGGTGAGCTCGTACTCCGCGATCTTGGCCCCCACCACCCGGGAGAAGGTGGAGTAGCACCGGGCCAGCACGATCCAGAGGCGAAGGGCCTCCTCCTCCTCCTGGCTCCAGCTTCGCTCCGCGGGAGCGTGCTCCGGTGAGCCGCGCCCACCGGAGCTTCCCCGGGAGGCCCGACGGGAGCTCGTCACGGAACAGGCCCACCTCGGCGGGGGACACTACCGACACGGCGGCCCCTCCGGCTCCTCATATGTGGATGGGTCGGCCCAGGGAGGCCAGCGCGGCTTCGGCCACGGCCTCGGAAAGGGTGGGGTGGGGATGGATAGCCTTCTCCATTTCCTCCGCGGTGGTCTCCAGATGGCGCCCCACCACGAACTCGGCGATTAGCTCCGTGGCGTGCGGCCCTACGATGTGGGCCCCCAGCACCTCGGAGTACTTCCGATCCCGGATCACCTTGATGAACCCGTCGGCGTCCCCGGCGGCCAGAGCCCGACCGTTCCCGATCCAGGGGAATTTCCCCACCTCCACGTCGTAGCCTTCCTCCTTAGCCTGGGCCTCCGTGAGCCCCACCGACGCCACCTCGGGATGGCAATAGGTGCAGTTGGGGATATTGGCGTAGTCCACCGTACCGTGTCCTTCCCCGGCGATGTGCTCCACGCACACGATCCCCTCGTGGGAGGCCTTGTGGGCCAGGAGGGCGCCACCGGCGCAGTCGCCCACGGCGTAGACCCCGGCCACGGTGGTCCGCATCCGCTCGTCCACCTTGATGGAGCCGTCGTCTTCCGTCTCCACCCCCACCGTGTCCAGGCCAATGTCCTCGGTGTTGGGGATTCGGCCCACTGCGGAGAGGACCCGGTCGAACTCCAGGACCTCCTCCTCCCCATCCGCGTTCGTGAGGGTGAGACGCACTCCATCGGAGTCGGTGAGCTCGGAGCTCTCGAGTCGCGCTCCCGGCATCACCCTCATCCCCCGCTTCTCAAAGGCCTTGTGGACATGAGCCGAGACGTCCTCGTCCTCCACGGGCAGGACCCGGTCCAACGCCTCGATGATGGTGACCTCGCTGCCGTACGCATCGAAGATGTCCGCGAACTCCATCCCGATGGCGCCGGCGCCCACGATCCCCAGCTTCCCGGGGGCCTCCTTCTGGAAGAGGGCGTGGTCCGACGACCAGATCCGCTCCCCGTCGATCTCCAAGATGGGCAGGCTCCGGGGACGGGCTCCGGTGGCCAGCATGATATGCTCCGCCTGGTAGCTCTCCTTGGACCCGTCCTCCGACTCCACCTCCACGGTCCCTTCGTCGGCCAGTCGCCCGAAGCCCTGGATATGGGTGATCTTGTTCTTCTTGAAGAGACCGGTGACCCCTCGGTTCAACTGATCGGCCACTCCACGGCTCCGCTCCTGTGCCGGGGCCAGGGAGACGGAAAAGTCCCCCAGCTCGATCCCGTGGCCATCCGCCTTCCCTAGCTCGTTCACCGCCAGGGCGCTGGTGAGGAGAGCCTTGGTGGGGATGCAGCCGATGTTCAGGCAGACCCCGCCCAGCTTCTCCGTTTCCACACAGGCCACGTTCATCCCGAGCTGAGCGGCCCGGATGGCGGCCACGTATCCGCCGGGACCACTTCCGAT
>SKZC01000138.1 GCA_007127575.1 Gemmatimonadota bacterium | reverse complement strand
TCGTGTCCGCGTCTCGAGGAGGGCGCAGCGGTGAGGCGGTGATCGAAGTGCATTCGGAAGACCATGAGAACGAGCCTCCCGAGGAGGAAGGAGAGTCCGACTCGAGTGGGGACGGCGAAGATGAGGAAAACGAAGAGAGCGCGGCGCACATCGCCGTCTCCACCTCCTCCGAGACCCTGGAGCTGAACGAGAGCGTCGAGCTCAGGGCCACGGTCCAGGACGAGAACGGGGATTCCATAGAGGAGGGATCCATCCGCTGGCGCTCTTCGGATCCGTCGGTGGTCTCCGTGGAAGGGAACGGAGACAGGGCATGGGCCACCGCTGAAGGAGCGGGAGAAGCCGTCGTAACGGCAGAAGCCGACGGGGTCACAGGATCCTCGAGCCTCACAGTGGAGGGCCCTCGCCCGCCGTC
The DNA here is from genome assembly GCA_007127575.1 of Gemmatimonadota bacterium. GTDB lineage: Bacteria > Gemmatimonadota > Gemmatimonadetes > Longimicrobiales > Gaopeijiaceae > SKZC01. Next base: position 7,205 of record SKZC01000138.1, on the reverse strand, counting down.
GGGATCTCCCCCGCTGGCCTTCCCCGGAGCCGAAGGCTACGGCGCGACTGCCCTATCCCGCTGCGACCGCTCCGACCTCCAGGTCCTCCGTGTCACCCACGGGAGGGACTCCGGCGCCGGGAGCCTGAGGGAGGCCTTCGGGCATGTGGACCCTCACCGGCTCTCCGTCATCGTCTTCGACTACGCCGGCTACATCGACGTCTCGTCGCGACTCGAGCTGCGACACGGATGTGTCTACATCGCGGGACAGACCGCTCCTGAAGGCGGCGTCACCCTTCGGGGCTCCACCTCCATGGGCATCCTTCTCCGGAACGACGTCCGGGACGTGGTCGTCCGCTACCTTCGAGTCCGCTTGGGCTCGGCGGGGGGGAACAACATCGTCCTGGGAGCTGGCGAGGACGTGATCCTGGATCACATCTCGTCGAGCTGGGCCAGCAACATGCTCCTCACCGTGAGTCGGTACGAGACCGCATGGGGCCGGGACATCCGGAACGTCACCGTGAGAAACTCCATCTTCTCCGAGGTGTTCGCCAGCCATCCCACGGCCGTTCAGCTCGTGGATGCGGGGAAAGAACGAGGGTTCTCCACCGAGAGGCTCGACCTGCACCGGAACCTGATCGCGCACAGTAGCCACCGGAATCCCAACATCGGCAACGCGGGAACCAAGTTCGCCAACAACGTGGTCTACAACTGGAACCAGGGGGCGGGCCAGTCGAGCTACGCCGCGGTGGCGGACTGGATCCACAACGACTTCCGGGCGGGTCCCATGACCAGTTCCCGTTTCCTCTACGCGGTCACTCATCGCTGTGACCACCCAGGCGATCCCTCCCTGTACGTAGCGGGCAACCTGGCGCCCACCAACCGGGACGACCCCAGCGCAGACCCATGGCAGGGCGAAGGAAGGATCACGGCGTGCTACTACCGCTCCGGCGATGAGATCGGTCAGGAGCTAGACTCCCGTTGGCGGCGGGACCAACCTCTACCGGATGCGGAGGTACCGATGAACATCTTGCCGGCCTCGCAGGTTTTCGATGAGGTGCTGGCGAACGTGGGGGCCAACGCCCGGGTCACCTGCGATGGCCGTTGGGTCGCCCACATCGACCCCATCGACGCCCGGGTCGTGCAGGAGGTCCGCGACGGCGGCGGGATATCCAGCTTGGCGACCAGTGAGGCGGACTTCGGCGGCTTCCCCCGCATCTCGGGCGGCTCCACCTGCGCTGACCAGGACGGGGACGGACTACCGGATGCCTTCGAGGAGCGGTACGGGGGTGGGCCCACTTCCCTCCGGCCGGGAGACGACCTCAACGGGGACGGCTACACAAACCTGGAGGCATACCTCAACGGAATCAGCCCGACTCACTAACGGACATCGACCGGGACCCGGCCCCCTCACCCACCCGATTCGGGTGAGGGGGCCGGACGCCGGCCCGCCCCTTACACACCCATCGTCACCCATAGCACCGCCCATCCACTCCCCTCCGTCCGGTATCTTTTTCCCGCCCGAAACAGCAAGCCGGGCGAAACTCCCCGGCCCGTGGGTACGAGCCTCCCCCCAGTTTCCGGCATGCGGGAGCACGAACTCCATGGCATGAAAAGATATGCACCGGCCATCGAACTACCGGGAGGTCCGCGGCACATGGAGTGCATCGGGACCGCGCCGACCGAACGCCCATCCACATGCACACGCCGGGAGACGCAACCGATGTCGAGTGATCCACTGGCCCCACCAACCAGAACCGTATCCTCCAACCGTCCTCGCACCATCCCATGGGTCATCCTTGCAGCCATCGCCGGGCTGTGCACCCTTCTGGCCGCGTGCGATTCCAGCAGCACACTCGTGGAGCTTTCGGAGCCGCGCGTGGGGCCCGACGACGGCCCGAATTTCAGCACCGTTTCGGTACGAACCATCGTAGTGAGCCCAGAGTCCGTCTCCCTGGACGTGGGGGGGGAAACGGAGCTGGATGCCACGGAATACTGGCCCAGCGGGGGCGTGACCCAAGACCCGGACGTGAACTGGCGGAGCTCCGATGACGACGTGGCACGGGTGGACGCCGAAGGCCGGGTTCGCGGCCTGGCCCCCGGCGAGGCCACGATCTCCGCATCCAGAGGCGGGAGGTCTGGAGAGGCCACGGTCCGGGTAGGCCCGTCGTCCGGAGACGACGAACCTACCGAGGACGATGGCGAGTCCACCGATGAGGAGAACGGCGAGGACGAAACGGGGGAGGTGGCACACATCGCCGTGTCCCCCTCCTCGGAGTCCCTGGAACTGGACGAGAGCCTCGAGCTTCGGGTGCGGCTTCGGGACGGGAATGGTGACGCCGTGCCGGGCGAGGATGTCCGCTGGTCCTCGTCCAACCCGTCGGTGGTCTCCGTAGACGGAAACGGCACCCGTGCATCCGCCACGGCGCGTGGTGGCGGAGAAGCCGTTATCACTGCGGCGGCTGGGGGAGCGAAAGGTTCATCCACTCTCACCGTCCAGGCCCCGCGGCCTCCCTCGGGATCGCCCCCTGCAGCCTTTCCCGGGGCCCAGGGCTATGGCGCGACGGCCCTCTCCCGCTGCGACCGCTCCAACCCCCAGCTCCTTCGAGTCACAAACGGGCGAAACTCGGGGGCAGGAAGCCTCCGGGACGCCTTCGAGCAGGTGGACGCCCGCCGGCTCTCCGTCATCATCTTCGACTACGCCGGCTACATCGACATCTCCTCCACGCTTCCCCTGAGGGACGGGTGCCTGTACATCGCGGGCCAGACCGCTCCCGAGGGGGGAGTCACCCTTCGAGGCCCCTCGTCCATGGGGATCCTGTTCCGCAATGGCGTTCGGGACGTGGTGGTCCGCTACCTTCGAATTCGTTTGGGCTCTGCGGGAGGGAACAACCTCGTCCTGGGAGCCGGCCGCGATATCATCCTGGATCACATTTCCTCAAGCTGGGCCGGGAACATGCTCCTCACCGTCAGCCGGTACCAGACGGGATGGGGACGGGACATCCGAAACGTCACGGTCCGGAACTCCATCTTCTCGGAGGTATTCGCCAACCACCCCACTGCCATGCAGCTCGTGGACGGTGACCCGGCCAACGGGCTCGTCACCGAGCGCCTCGACCTCCACCGGAACGTCATCGCCCACAGCAGCCACCGGAACCCGAACATCGCCAACGCGGGCACCCGGTTCGTCAACAACGTGGTCTACAACTGGAATCAGGGAGCCGGGCAGTCCGGCTACGCTGCCGTGGTGGACTGGATCAACAACGACTTCCGGCCCGGTCCCATGACAAGCTCCCGGTTCCTGTACGCCGTAACCCACCGCTGTGACCAGCCCGGCAACCCCTCCCTCTTCGTGTCCGGAAATATCGCCCCCACCAACGGAAACGATCCCACCGCGGATGCCTGGAACGGATCGGGACGGATCACCGCCTGCTATTACCGGTCCGGTGATGAAGTCGGAGAGGAGCTGGACTCCAGGTGGCAGAGGAGCCGGCCCCTCCCCGATGCGGAGATCCCGCTGAACATCCTTCCGGCCTCCCGGGTGTTGGGCGAGGTGCTGGCGGACGTGGGAGCCAACGCCCGGGTCACCTGTGATGGCCGATGGGTCCGGCACACGGACCCCATCGACGCCCGGGTCCTTCGGGAGGTGGAGCGGGGATCCGGTCCCTCCAATCTACTCCGGAGCGAATCCGACGTGGGCGGATTCCCTCGGATCTCCGGCGGCTCACCCTGTGCCGACCGGGACGGCGACGGACTCCCCGACGCTTTCGAAGAGCGGTACGGAGGAGGGCCCACCTCCCTGCGACCCGGAGACGACCTGAACGGGGACGGCTACACCAATCTGGAGGCGTACCTCAACGGGATCAGCCCCATTCATTGACCCTGGGAAGACCTGCCCGACCCTACCCGGAGCGAAAGGCCGGGTAGGGTCGGGTTCCCTCTTTCAACCCCTCCGGAAGCGCCTCCTCTTCGGAGAGATCCAGGCATCGGAGCCCACCGCCCTGGAGCTGATACCGGAGCCCCGATTCGGGACACGTCATCACCCCTTCCCCGTCCTCACCCTTCAGGACGTGGCCGTGCCGACTCATCCAGCCCCGCTGCCGGCCCGGGTTGCCCAGGATCAGGGCGTAGTCCGGGACATCCCGGGTGACCACCGCTCCGGCCCCGATGAAACAATACCTCCCCAGCGTCACCCCGCAGACGATGGTGGCGTTGGCCCCCACGGTGGCCCCTCGGCGGAAAAGAGTGGACTCGTACACCCGCTTCCGGCTCACCTGCGACCGGGGATTGGTCACATTGGTGAGTACGCAGCTGGGGCCGAGGAACACGTCGGCCTCCACCTCACAGCCGGTATAGATGGAGACGTTGTTCTGGATCTTCACGTTGTCACCGATCTGGACGCCGTCCCCCACATTCACGTTCTGGCCCAGGACGCAGTTTCTTCCGATGCGAGCATGGGGCTGCACATGGCAGAAGTGCCAGATCCGGGTCCCGGGTCCGATCTCGCAGGGGGCGTCCACCCACGCCGAGGGGTGGATGGTCACGCCGGGTAGCTCTCGAATGCGCTCCGGTGTCTGGCTCATCCCGTTCCCTCCCATGTACGCAGATGGCTCCCAGGGTGCACGTCCGGCCCCTCTCGTCGTCCGGTCTCATGCATAAAAAGCCTCCACCTCCCGGGCCACCTCGCTTCTCTCCTCGTGGGTGAGCTCTGGGAAGACGGGGAGCGAAAGGACCTCCCCCGCCGCCCGTTCCGTCTCCGGCAGATCCCCGGCTTGGTACCCAAGCTCCGCGAAACAGGGCTGGAGGTGGAGAGGAACGGGATAGTACACCCCGGTCCCGATCCCCGAGGCCTTGAGGTGGGTTCGAAGGGCATCGCGCTCCTGCACGCGCAGGGTGTACTGGTTGTACACGGAGCGATTGTTGCTGCGAATCCCCGGTGTGGACACTACACCCCGCTCCTTCAGGGAGGCGAACCGGGCGTCGTACCACGCAGCGTGGGAGGCCCTCGCCTCACCCCACTTGGACAGATGAGGAAGCTTGGCATGGAGAACGGCCGCTTGCAGAGCGTCCAGCCGGGAGTTCGTCCCCACCTCGTCGTGGTGATACATCTTGAGTCCACCGTGGACACGTAGCCGCCGGAGGCGCTGCGCTAGGACGTCATCATCGGTGGTGATCATCCCCCCGTCTCCAAACCCTCCCAGGTTCTTCGAAGGAAAGAAGGAGAAGGCCCCCGCGTCCCCTGCGGCTCCCGCCATGATCCAGCTCCCCTCCCGGTCCTGGCTGGCCCCGAGAGCCTGGGCTCCGTCCTCCAGAAGGAAGAGTCCATGACGGTCCGCCAGTTCCTGCAGGGCCGCCATCTCCGCCATTTGCCCGAAGACGTGCACAGGGACGATGGCCCGAGTTCGGGGGGTGATGGCCGCCTCCACCGCGTCGAGTGAAAGGTTGAATGTGTCCGGGTCGATGTCGACGAACACAGGACGCCCACCCACGTTGTGAATCGCTCCGGCGGTGGCGAAGAAGGTGAAGGCCGGAGCGATGACCTCCTCTCCCGGCTGCAGATCCAACGCCTTCAGAGGAAGGAGGAGGGCGTCGGTTCCCGAGGCCACCCCGATGGCATGGCGCACACCGACGAGATCGGCCACCGCCTCCTCGAACCGCTGGACGGTATCCCCCAGGATGAAGGCTTGCCGCCGAATGACGTCCTGCATCCGGATTTCCACATCGCTGGCTACGGTGGCGTATTGACGGGTGAGATCGAGCAGAGGGACGGGCATGACGAGGTCTCTGTGTTGAGGTTCTGGTAGGCATCGAAGTCAAGGCCACTCGAAACTGCGACGAGCCGCCCTTGCTATGAACAGGTGTTCACGAAGTCTTCCACGGCATCCACCGTGCGGCTGGAAGCGGTACCATCGCCGAAAAGCTCGGGCCTCTCAGTGGGCACATCCGAGCCCACCGCCGCGAGGATCGAAGTGAGATCGGCCCCTGTGAGCCGGGACCAACCCGTATCCACCACATCAATCCAGGCGGTGGAATCATCCAGACATACGGACGGTACCCCGGCGAAGAAGGCCTCTCGAAGCACGCCCCCTGAATCCGTGAGCACCCGATGGGCACCCCCCGCCAGCGCCAGGGAGTCCCGGTAGGAGACTGGATCCACTACCCGCACCTTCGAATGGGATTCCACGGCGGCCAGCAGCCCGAACCCGAAAAGCATCTTCCGCGTCCGGGGGTGGAGCGCCAGAATGACCTCCCGGTCCAGCTGGGTGAGCGCTTCCGTGATGGCCTCCAAGCGGCCCCGGTGGTCGGTATTCACTGCTCGATGAACGGTGCAATAGTAATAGGAGTCGGGCTCCACCTGATGACGTTGTAGGATCTCCTCCCGGTCCGTTTCGTTCGGACTCTCCCGGAGGTACAGGTCGTACAGGATGTCGCCCGTGTACACCACCTCCCCTCCCGCGCCGTCCTGGGCCAGGTTCTCCACGGCCCGTCTCGAAGCGCAGAGGAGAAGCCCTGAAATCTGGTCCGTCAGGACCCGGTTCGTCTCTTCCGGGGATACCCAGACCGGAAGCCTCCTTCCCGCGCGACTGAAGGTCCGTTCCCCGGCCTCCAGGTGGATCACGGGAAGATCCGACTTCACTGCGGCCAGTGCCGCAGCCAGGGTGCTGTTCGTGTCCCCCAGGCAAAGGACAGCGTGGGGATGATGGACTTGGAAGATCTCTTGCAGGCCTTCCAGCATCCAAGCGAGTTGCTCCGGCCCCTTCCCGGATCCTACGCCCAGGTGCCGTCCCGGTTCGCCCATCCCCAGCTCGTGGGCCAGGTCCCGGGAGAGCGCAGCGTCATAGTGCTGGCCGGTGTCCACCACCACCGTTTCGAAGCGAGCATCTAACCCCTGGGAGATGGCGGCGTACTTGATGTACTGGGGCCGGGTCCCGATGACGCTGACGAGCCTCTTCACGAATCAAGCTCCGGGGATGGCGGGAGTGAGGGCCTGGTGCGCAAGAGCGTGCGTCCAGAACCGCAGTCGGGCGTCCACCACTTCCTGAGCGGAGAGTCGCCGCTCGGCGTGAATTCGAGCCCGTTGGGACGCCTCCGTCCTCGCTTCCTCCGAGGCGTCCAGCCACCCCTTGAGGGACTTGGTGACGGAGGTGACGTCTCCCGGAGTCGCAAGGTTTCCGATTCCCTCCTCCTCCAGGAACTCCGTATCCTCCACCTGCCATGCCACTACC
>SKZC01000239.1 GCA_007127575.1 Gemmatimonadota bacterium | reverse complement strand
GGTAGCCGACGCCCACGATCTCGAGCTTCCGCTGAAACCCCTCGCTCACCCCCTGCACCGTGTTTTGAATCAGGGCGCGGGTGAGCCCGTGGAGGGCCTTGTGTCGGGCCTGCTCCGACGGCCGTTCCACCCGGATCTCTCCGTCGTCCACCTTCACCTTCATCTCCTGGTGGAGCTTGAGGGAGAGCTGGCCCTTGGGGCCTTTGGCCTCCAGAACGCCGTCCCCGAGCTTTACCTCCACTCCCTTGGGGACCTCTACCGGATATCTACCGATCCTGGACATGGCTCACTCGATCTCGCTGCAGGTTCGTTTCGGCTCGTACATCACCAGACCCGGGCCAGGATCTCTCCGCCCACCCCCACCTCCCGGGCCTCTCGGTCCGAAAGGACCCCCTTCGAGGTGGAAAGCACGGCCATCCCCAACCCGTTCCGGACACGAGAGATCTCGTGCGCCTTCAGGTACCGCCGCTGTCCCGGGCTGGAGATCCGCTCCAGGTGCCGGATGACCGGGGAACCGTCGTAGTACTTCAGGTAGACCCGAAGCACACCGTGGCGTCCATCGTCCAGGATCTTGTAGTCGAAGGTGAAATGGTTCTCCTTCAGGAGCCTGGCTATCTCCACTCTCATCTTGGACACGGGCATGTCCGCCCACCGGTGGCCCACCTGGCCGGCATTCCGGATTCGGGTCAGCATGTCCGCGATGGGATCCGTCATCATCGCTCAGGTCTCCTTTACCAGCTGGCCTTACGAACTCCGGGAATCTCGCCCTTCAGGGCTTTTTCCCGGAAGCAGATCCGGCAGAGGCCGAACTTCCTCATGTACCCGCGGGACCGGCCGCACCGCTGACAGCGGTTGTAGGCACGCACCCCGTACTTGGGTTTCTTGTTCGTCTTCTCGATCAGGGCCTTTCTGGCCATTCCGTCCTCGGCTCGATGGGGTCTCGCTCGCGGCCGAACCGCTCGCTCAGTCGGCGGCGGCCTCCGCCGCCCCGATGCTCACTGGAACCTCGCCCCGGAAGGGGAAACCCATCTCCCGGAGGAGGCTGTAGGCCACGTCGTCCCGGTCCGTGGTTGTGACCACGGTGATGTCCATCCCGTGGACCTGGCCCACTTCGTCGAAGTTCACCTCCGGGAAGATGATCTGTTCCTTCACCCCGATGGTGTAGTTCCCTCGCCCGTCGAAGGAACGGGTGGGCAGCCCCCGGAAATCGCGGATTCGCGGAATCGCCACGCTTACCAGTCGGTCCAGGAAGTCGTACATCCGGCGCCGTCGGAGGGTCACGGACGCCCCCACCGGCATCCCCTCCCGGAGCTGGAAGTTGGAGATGGAGTGTCGGGCCCGGTTCACCACGGGCTGTTGGCCCGTGATCGCCCGGAGCTCTCCCACGACTCCCTCCAGGAGCTTCTGGTCCCGGGACGCCTCGCCCATCCCCACGTTCACCACCACCTTTTCCACGTAGGGGGCCTCGTGGATGTTTCGGAAGCCGAACTCCTCCCGGAGCTTCGGCCGAACCCGTTCCCTGTAATGCGTCAGCAATCTGGGTACCATGGTCATGTCGTCTGAGGCCAGGGGATGGGGTTGCCGGTCTTTACGGCGATCCGTTCCTTCACCCCGTCCTTCTCGGTTCGGATCCGTACTCTGCTCGGCTCGCCGGAGTGGGGATCCACCAGCATCACGTTGGAGATGTCGATGGGCATCTCCATGGTGATGATCCCGCCGTCGGGCTCGTCCTGGGTGGGCCGCTGGTGCCGCTTCCGCATGTTCACTCCTTCCACCACCACACGGCCGTCGTCCCGGAGGACCCGGAGGACGCTCCCCTCCATCTCCCGGTAGTTGCCCCGGATCACCCGGACCCGGTCACCCTTCCGGATATGGTGCTTCGCCTTCCTCCGCCGCGCCTGGCGCGCGCTCTTCTTGTCCGCCATCAGACCACCTCCGGGGCCAGCGACACGATCCGCATGTACCGCTTCTCACGCAGCTCCCGCCCCACCGGACCGAAGATCCGGGTCCCCCGGGGCTCCCCCTGGGGGTTGATGAGGACGGCGGCGTTCTCGTCGAAGCGGATGTAGGATCCGTCCTTCCGCCGCATCTCCTTGTTCGTCCGGACGATGACGGCTCGAGCCACCTCGCCCTTCTTCACCCCCGCGTTGGGGATCGCGTGCTTGATCGTCACCACGATCACGTCGCCCACTCGGGCGTACCGTCGACGCGACCCCCCGAGGACGCGGATGCACAGGGCTCGCTTCGCCCCGGTGTTGTCCGCAATCTTGAGGACCGACTCCTGCTGGATCATCTCCGTATCTCCCTACCGCGACGCCCAGGCGCCGCGCTTAGACTCGTTCCGGTCGCTCCAGGAGCTCCACGACGCGCCACCGCTTCTGCTTCGACAGGGGGCGCGTCTCCATGATTCGCACACGGTCGCCCACCCTGTACTCGTTGTCCTCGTCGTGGGCGTGGTACTTCTTGCTCCGCACCACCCGCTTGATGTACAGGGGGTGGGCGAACTGGCGGTCCACCCTGACCACCACAGTCTTTTCCATCCGGTCGCTCACCACCACGCCGGTGCGGAACTTCCGGGTGTTCCGCCCTCCCTCGGGCGTCCCGGCTTCGCTGCCGGCCTCGCCTTCGGCCTGGGCTTCCGCCCCGGATTTCTCTTCCGTCTTCGCCATAGCTTACTCGCTCTCCTGCGACCCGAGGGACGCGCCGCCGGCTCCGGCCAGCTCCCGCTCTCGGAGAATGGTCTTCATCCGCGCGATGTCCCGGCGGATCTCCTTGGGCAGGTTCGGGTTCTCCAGCGTCATCATGGCCCCCCGGAACCGGAGTCGGAACTCCTCTTCCCGGAGCTCCTCCATCCGCTCCCGAATCTGCTCGTCGTTCAGCTCTCGTATCTCGTCGGGCTTCATCGCATCATCCTCAAAGCTGCTCTTCGCGGACGACGAACCGGCACTTGATGGGGAGCTTGGCTTCGGCCAGGCGCATGGCCTTCTCGGCCACCTCCCGGGTCACCCCTTCCATCTCGAACATGATCCGACCCGGCTTCACCACCGCCACCCATCCCTCCGGATGGCCCTTCCCCTTCCCCATCCGCGTCTCAGCGGGCTTCTGGGTGATGGGCTTGTCCGGGAAGATCCGGATCCAAACCTTCCCGCCCCTTTTGATGTGACGGGTCATGGCCACACGGGCGGCCTCGATCTGGCGATTCGTGATCCACGCCGGCTCGGTGGCCTGGAGGCCGTACTCCCCGAAGGAGACGTACGTCCCCCGGGTAGCCTTCCCCTTCATCCGACCGCGGTGGGTCTTCCTGTACTTGACTCTCTTCGGCGAAAGCATGGTCCCGGCTCCCCGATTCAGAGATCCGTGGAGTAGGTGCGGCCGCGGCGCTCGTCCACCACCTCACCCATGAAGATCCAGCACTTCACCCCCACCGTACCGTACGTGGTGTGGGCGTGCACCTGTGCGAAGTCGATGTCGGCCCGGAGGGTGTGGAGAGGCACCCGTCCTTCGTTGTATCCCTCCGTCCGGGCGATCTCGGCCCCACCCAGTCGTCCGGCGCACTGGATGCGGATCCCCTGGGCGCCGGCCCGCTGGGCGGATTGGATGGCCCGCTTCATGGCCCGGCGGAACGAGATCCGCTGACGGATCTGGTGCGCCACGTTCTCGGCCACGAGCTGGGCGTCCAACTCCGGGCGCTTCACCTCCTCCACGTTCACCGAGACCTCACTGTTGGTGAGGACCCCCAGCTCGTCCCGGAGCTTGTCCACCTCCGAGCCCCGCTTCCCGATGACCACGCCGGGCCGGGCGGTGTGGATGGTCACCACGATCTTGGACGGCTTCCGTTCGATATCCACCCGGGAGAGGGCCGCATGCGAGAGCCGGCGCTCCAGATAGGTGCGGATCGTCTCGTCCTCCTTGAGGAGGCGAGGGAAATCCTTCTCGGCGTACCAGCGCGACGTCCAGTCCTTGAGGACACCCAGACGGAAGCCGGTGGGGTGCGTCTTCTGGCCCATCCCTTACTCCTCCGTGTCCACGACGACGACGATGTGGCTCGTCCGCTTCCGGATGGGAGCCGCCCGGCCCATGGCCGCCGCTCTCCACCTCCGGAAGGTGGGCCCTTCATCCACTCGGGCCTCCCGGACCACCAGGTCGTCCGCGTCCACGAACTCCCCCTGATCCTGAGCCTTGTATTGTGCATTGGCCACGGCGGAGCGGAGCGCCTTACCCACCGGCTCGGCTGCGGCCTTCTTCGAGAACTGCAGGATGGCGTACGCATCGTTCACGGACCGCCCGCGGATCTGATCCACCACCAGGCGGACCTTCCGGGGGCTCATCCGCACGTACCGGGCGACGGCCTTGGCTTCCATACTCCCCCCTCCTCTCCTCTCTGCCACCTGGGCCGGGCCGCTCACGCCGGCCTCGTCCGCTTGTCAGCGAGCCGGCCCCCGTGACCTCGGAACAGACGGGTGGGAGCGAACTCACCCAGCTTGTGTCCCACCATGTTCTCGGTGACGTAGACCGGCACGAACTTGTTTCCGTTATGGACCGCGATGGTGTGCCCCACGAACTCCGGGGGAATCGTGCAGGCCCGGGCCCAGGTCTTCACCACCTTCTTCTCCCCCCGGGCGTTCATGGCCTCCACCTTGACCCGGAGCTTCTCGTCGATGAAGGGACCCTTCTTGACGCTACGCGGCATGCTTCTTCACCTCTGCCTCGAGTGGGTGGACGGTGGGGGCCTCATCACTTCGTGGCCTTCCCGCGCTTCCGCCCACGGACGATGTACTTGTTGGAGTCCTTTTTCCGCTTCCGAGTCTTCTTCCCTTCGGGCCGCCCCCAGGGGGTCACCGGAGGACGTCCACCGGCGGCCCGTCCCTCTCCTCCGCCCAGGGGATGGTCCACCGGGTTCATGGCTACGCCCCGGACCTTGGGTCGGCGTCCGGCCCACCGGGCCGCTCCCGCCTTGCCCAGCACTCGCAGCTCATGATCGATGTTGCCCACCTGGCCGATGGTGGCCAGGCATTCCTTCCGGATCCGCCGCACCTCGGTGGAAGGGAGCCGGACGCTGACGTAGTCCCCCTCCTTCGCCACCACCTGGACTCCGGAGCCCGCGGAGCGGGCCAACTGGCCGCCCTTCTTGGGCCGCAGCTCTACGCAGTGCACCGTGGTCCCCAGGGGTACGAGACCCAGGGGCAGGGCGTTGCCCACCTGGATGTCCGCATCCTCGCCCGAAACCACCGTGCTCCCCACCTGAAGACCCCGGGGGTGCAGGATGTAGCGCTTCTCCCCGTCCGCATAGTGGATGAGGGCGAGGTGTGCCGAACGGTTCGGGTCGTACTCGATCTCCGCCACCTTCCCGGGAACTCCATGCTTGTCCCGACGGAAGTCGATGCGTCGGTACCGACGCTTGTGGCCCCCGCCACGTCGGCGAAGGGTCATGCGACCGTGGTGGTTCCGTCCCCCCTTCTTGTACAGAGGCTGGGTCAGGGACCGCTCCGGACCGTCCCGGGTGATCTCCGCCCGGTCCGCCACGGACCGGAACCGAGTTCCGGGAGTTACGGGTTTGAACTTCTTGATTCCCATCGTCCCCTCCTCAGCCCGCTTCGTAGAACTCGATGTGGTCGCCTTCGGCGAGCCGCACCAACGCCTTCTTGTAGGCCGGCCGCCGACCCACCTGGGGGTTCCGGGAAAGCCGGCCCATGAGGGAGCGACGCGCCTTTCCGTTGTACCGCATGGTGCGCACCCCCTCCACCTGCACGTCCCACGCGGCCTCCACCGCCTCGGTGATCTGGGCCTTGGTGGCCTTGGGGTGCACGATGAGGGTATAGACGTTCTCCAGATCCTGCTGCAGGGTGGCCTTCTCGGTAATCACCGGCGCCAGAATCACGTCCCAGAGGTCACGCATCCGTCGCCTCCTCCTCTTCCGTTTCCTCCAGCGCCTCCAGGGCGGAGCGCTCCACCACCACGTTCTCGGCCCAGATCAGGTCGTAGGCCGACTCCTCTCCGAAGGGGCGAACCTCCACGTGAGAGAGGTTCCGCGCAGAGAGAAAGAGGTGCTCGTTTCGACCATCCGTGAGGATCAGCACCCGCCCCTGAGCCTCGATGGTCTCCAGGTACTCGGCCAGGCGCTTCGTCTTGGGCTCTTCGAACTCCAGGCCGTCGATGAGGAGGAGTCGGTCCTCCGCCGCCCGGCTGTTGTAGGCGGACCGGCGAGCCAGCCCCTTGAGCCGCTTCGGAACCCGAGTGCGCCAGGAACGCGGGATCGGGGGAAAAGCACGTCCCCCGCCTTCCCAGATAGGGGAACGGATGGAGCCGTGCCGCGCCCTACCCGTCCCCTTCTGCCTCCAGGGCTTCCGGTTCCCCCCTCGGACCTGACTCCGGGTCTTGGCCGACCCGGTGCCCTGACGACGGTTCGCCAGGTGCGCCGTCACCACCTGGTGCAGCACATCCTCGTTCACCACCCCGTCGAAGAGGGACTCGGGAAGGGCTCGAGCCCGCCCCTTCTTCCCATCGGCCTTATAGTAGCGCGCCTTATACATTGGCCGTCACTTCTGAATGAAGACGTAGCCGTTCCGCGCCCCGGGAAGTCCCCCCTTCACGAAGAGGAGGTTCCGGTCCGCGTCGACCTTCATGATCTCCAGGTTCCGGATGGTCCGGTTCTTTCCTCCCATCCGGCCCGGAAGCTTCTTTCCCTTGATGACCCGCGACGGGTCCGTGCCCGGCCCCATGGAGCCGGGGGTCCTGGACATGGGGTGCCCGTGTGAGGCGGGGCGGCCACTGAATCCGTGCCGCTTCACCGCTCCCTGAAACCCTCGCCCCTTGGTCCGAGCCGTGACCTTCACCCGTTGACCGGGCTCAAAGAGCTCTACCGTGAGCTCCTGCCCCGGCTCCACTTCCGGGTCCCCGTCCTGGATCCGGAACTCCCGGAGAACCCGAGGAGCGGCCTTCAACCCGGCCTTCCCGGCGTGTCCCGCCAGGGCCCGGCCAGTCCGCTTCTCCTTCCGGGCGCCGAAGCCCAATTGGACGGCGGCGTATCCGTCGGTCTCTTCGCTCTTCACCTGCACCACGGGACAGGGACCGGCCTGAACGACGGTGACGGGCACTTCCAGCCCCTCGTCGTCGAAGATCCGGGTCATCCCCACCTTCTTTCCGATGAGTCCAGCCATCAGTCTACCTTGATCTCCACGTCCACACCTGCCGGCAGATCCAGCTTCGTCAGGGCGTCCACCGTCGCCGGGCGGCTCTCCACAATGTCGATGAGCCGCTTGTGCGTCCTGAGCTCGAACTGCTCCCGGCTCTTCTTGTTCACGTGGGGAGAGCGCAAAACCGTCCACCGCTCCCGCTTTGTGGGGAGGGGGATGGGACCCTTGATGGTCGCCCCCGTCTTCTCCGCGGTGCGGCAGATGTCCGCCGCCGTCTGATCCACGACCCAATGGTCGAACGCCTTGAGTCGGATTCGAATCCTGCCGGCCATGTCGTCTCTTCTTTTCCTTGAGCGGGACTTATTCGATGATCTCGGTGACGACGCCGGCGCCCACGGTCCGGCCGCCTTCGCGGATGGCGAACCGGAGCTCCTTCTCCAACGCGATGGGGGCGATGAGCTCCACCTCCATCTGCACGTTGTCTCCCGGCATCACCATCTCCACTCCCTC
>SKZC01000191.1 GCA_007127575.1 Gemmatimonadota bacterium | reverse complement strand
GGCGGAGCTGAGTGGCAGGGCGGAGGCCCGGTTGGACGGGGGAGGGGAGGATGGCTCCCTGGCTCGTCGGTTGGCCCAGAGCCGGGAGCGGGTTCTGGCGGAGGTGGGGAAGCGGATCGTGGGCCAGCAGGAGGTGCTGGACCAGGTCTTCCTCTCTCTCCTGGTCGGGGGAAACAGCCTTCTCATGGGCGTTCCCGGGCTGGCCAAGACCATGATCGTCCAGACCATGGCCCAGGTCCTGGACCTCCGCTTCTCTCGGATCCAGTTCACCCCGGATCTCATGCCGTCGGACATTACCGGAACGGAGATCCTGCAGGAGGACCCCGGAACGGGGCGACGGGAGCTGGTCTTCCGCCCGGGACCCATCTTCGCCCACATCGTCCTGGCGGACGAGATCAACCGGACTCCGCCCAAGACCCAGTCCGCTCTCCTGGAGGCCATGCAGGAGCACCGGGTTACGGTCCAGGGGGAGACCTACGTTCTGGATGAGCCGTTCTTCGTCTTCGCCACCCAAAATCCCATCGAGCTTGAGGGAACCTACCCTCTGCCCGAAGCCCAGTTGGACCGATTCATGTTCGAGATCGTGATCCGACATCTGCCCGAAGAGGAGGAGCTCCAGGTGGTCCGGAGCACCACGGGCACGGACCCCTCTCCCCCGGAGCCCGTCCTCTCGGGAGAGGATCTCCTCTCCTACCAGAGGTTGGTCCGGCGAGTCCCCGTCTCGGAGCCCGTGGCCCGCTACGCCCTCTCCCTGGTCCGGGCGAGCCGGCCCGGGGGGAATGGGACCCGGGACTTCGTCCGGGACTGGGTGGCCTACGGTGCCAGCGTGCGAGCGGCCCAGTATCTGGTCCTGGGCGGGAAGGCACGGGCCCTGACCCAGGGGCGGCTAGCCGTGAGCTTCGACGACATCCGGGCCCTGGCTCATCCGGTCCTCCGCCATCGGATCCTGACGAACTTCCACGCCCAATCCGATGGTGTGGATTCAACCCAGGTGGTGGAGCGGCTCCTGGAGTCGGTGCCTCCGCCCACCTCGGGAATGTAGGGGAGGGAGACGCCATGACCCTTGCCCGGGGACGCGGATCAGCGTCAGAGGCGCGGGGTGCCCGCTTTCTGGACCCCGGCGTGCTCCAGAGGATCGGGAACCTGGAGTTGGTGGCCCAGGGGGTGGTGGAGGGGTTCCTCCACGGCGTGCACGCCTCACCCCACGTGGGCCAGTCCCTGGACTTTGCCGAGCACAGACAGTACGTCCCCGGCGACGACCCTCGGAGGGTGGACTGGCGGGTCCTGGCCCGTACGGACCGCTTCTATCTGAAGGAATTCGAGGCCGAGACCCACGCCAACGTCACCGTGATCCTGGACCGCTCCAGATCCATGGCCTTCGGATCCCAGGAGATCTCCAAGCTGGATTACGCTCGCTTCCTGGCCGCGAGCCTGGCCTACCTGGCCCGACTCCAGGGCGACCGGATCGGGGCGGTGACCTTCGACTCCTCGGTCCGGGATTTCGTCCCCTGCTCCGCTCGGCACCTGGACCGGGTTCTCGTAGCGCTGGACCGGTCGGAAGCCGAGGTGGCCGGTGAGCTCCCCACCGCCCTCACCGCAATGGCGGAACGTCCCCGTCCCCGGGGGATCCTGGTGCTGGTGAGCGACCTCTACCTGGAGCCGGAGGAGCTCCGCAGGCCCATCTCCCTACTCCGAGCGGCGGGAAACGATGTGCTTGTGTTCCAGGTGCTGGATCCGGCGGAGATCGCCTTCCCGTATGAGGAAGCTCTAACGGTGGAAGACCTGGAGACGGGGGAGCGGCTTCCCATCACTCCGGACCGGATGCGGGAGGAGTACGGGGAGCTCATGAAGGATCACGTGGAGGGGGTAGGGAGGGTGCTCTCCCGGTCCGGTGCGGACCACGTTCTCATGGACACTTCCCGACCTCTGGATCTGGCGCTGGCTCGGTACCTTTCGGCCCGGAGGCACCGGGGAAGGAGGGGACGATGGGCATCTCCTTCCTGACCCCCCTCTTCCTGGCCGGAATCCTGGCGGTGGCCGTGCCGGTGGCGGTGCACCTCATCCGAAGCCACCGGGGGACACCTCTCCTCTTCCCCTCCGCCATGTTCCTGCGGCGACTCCCCGTCCGATCCGTTCGGCGTCGGCGGATCGAGAACTGGCCCCTCCTCCTCCTCAGGGTGGCGGCCCTCACCCTCATGGCCTTCGCCTTCGCTCGGCCCGTCGCCCAGTGGGGTCCGGATCCGGAGGGAGGTGGGGGGGAAGCGTTCCGCGAGGTGGTGGTGGTTCTGGACCGGTCGTGGAGCATGGGGCTGGGTGATCGGTGGGAGCGTGCGCGCCGTGCGGCGGAAGAGGAGTTGGGGCGCCTCGTTTCGCCTGATCGCGCCTCGCTGGTGGTCTTCGACGCTTCGGGGATCGTGGCCGTGGAGCCCACCCTGGAGCTGGCTCGACTCCGCACGGTCCTGGACACGCTGGCCCCGGGGTGGGGAGCGTCCCGGATCGGCGCTGGCCTCCAGGCCGCCTCCGGGATCCTGGAGGCCTCGGACCGTTCCCGACGAGAGGTAATCCTGATTTCGGACTTCCAGCGGTCGGGCTGGGACTCCGGACCCCGCGACCCGGTCCCGTCCGGGACGGTGGTGACTCCCGTGGACGTGGGAGATGGACCCGTAGGCCTGGTGGCCGTACCGGAGGTCTCCCTCCAGCACTCGTACCTGGAGGGTCGTCAGCGCGTGCACCCTACCGCCCGAGTGATGCGTGTGGGGGAGGGTACGCCCTCTCAAGCTCGAATCGTGCTGGAGTTGGACGGCCAGGAGGTGGAAAGCCGGGTGGTGGACCTGCCCGCCCAGGGAGGCGTCGCCGTTCCCTTCGAACCCTTCCTGCTCCCCGACGAGGGAGTCCGGGGGCTCATCCGCACGGACCCGGCCACTCCCCTGTACGGGGGCCGGGTGGTGGATCCCCACCGCTTCACTTTCTCGCCCAGAGAGGTTCTTTCCGTCCTACTGGTGGAAGGAGGAGGGACGGCTCGAGGGATCCACCTGGAACGGGCCCTCACCGCAGGTGGGGATGCGCCCATTCGCCTCCTTCGGCGGTCGCCGGAAAGCCTCTCCGCTGCAGATCTCCAGGAGGTAAACCTGGTCCTGGTGAACGACGTGCCCCTCCCCGGAGGGGAGTTGGGGCGAGTGCTCCGGGAACGGGTGGCGGAAGGGGTGGGCCTCCTGGTGGTTGCCGGAGCCGAGAGTCGGCCCGAGAGCTGGGAGGCGGCGTGGGACGGGTTCCTTCCCGGTCGCCCAGGATCCGTGGTGGCCCGGAGCCCCACACAGGGAGGCCGGATGACGCAGGTGGACCGGGATCACCCCATCTTTCTCCCCTTCGCGGATGGAGACGGGAGGGGCCTGGGGGCTCCTCGCTTCTTCGCCTACCGGGACTTTTCATCCCCTATGGCCTCGCAGGGAACCGAGGATCGGGCGCCGGTCGACGTCCGCGTCCGGTTCGATGACGGGACTCCGGCATTGGTGGAGGGAATGGCAGGTCGGGGTCGGATCCTCCTGTGGAACGGGTCCTGGAGTCCTGTCTGGACGGACCTCCCTCTCCACGGCGTGTTCGTTCCGTTGGCGCAGGAGATGACCCGTTACGCTGCGGGACGAAGGGACCAGCTCCCGGCCCGGGTGGTGGGTCAGCCAGTGGAGGCACGGACGCTTCTGGAGTGGGTGGACCCGGAGGGAGAGGCCTCCGAGGCCACTGGTCTCCTTGTGGGGCCGCAGGGTCGGGGTGTGCCGCTGACCCTGGCGGGAGGAGTTCCTCCGGTCCCTGAGGTCCCCGGCTTCTACGAGCTTCGCATGGATGACGGTGGGGAGGGCGCCGTCTTCGCAGTGAACCCCGATCCGGCGGAGATGGATCTGGCTCGAGTGGACTCCGAGGAGGTGGCGCTGGCGGTCACCTCCGGGTCCGGGGGAGGGGCCTCGGATCCGGGTGGAGACCCCCTGGTGGCAGGGGTGGGAGGTCTGGGGGACGGTCCGGGAGCCTCACGGGCGGAGCGGGAGCGACGACAAGGGGCGTGGCGCTTCCTTCTCGCCGGGGTCTTCCTCCTTCTGGTGGGGGAGACGCTCCTGGCGGGGAGGCGAACCGAACGACCCGGGGCCAGGCGGATGGTGCGGAGTTGACGAGTGGATCGGACACGGCTCCCGTCACCACGAGGTGACGGGAGCCCCTGAGGAGAGGGACGCGAGATGAGCGGACACCAGCCCGGACGCAGCCGTGAGGAGCTCCTGGACGTCATCCGCCGGGTTCGGCGGCGTTGGCGGACACGGCACCTCCTTCGCGGTCTTCTCGTCACCGGGGCCGCCCTGGCTGCGGCCCTCCTGGTGGTGGGTGTGGGGATCCATCGTTGGGTGGGGAGTCCGGGCACCGCCGTGGTCCTGGCGGCGGCGGTCTACCTGGGGGTGGCCGTGGTGGCGGGCATCACCCTGGTTCGACCCCTGCTGCGAAGGGTGACCCATCGCCAAGTGGCCCTCTACCTGGAGGAGCGAGAGCCGGCCTTGAAGGCGCAGCTCGTCACTGCCGTGGAGGGGTTGGAGGAGAGGGAAGGGGTCTCGTCCGAGCTCCTGGAGGAACTGGTTTGGGAGGCGGTTCTCCGCACCCGGGAGGTAGAGGGAGGCCGACGTGTGGACCGAGTTCCCCTCCGGAGGCTGTCGTGGACTACCGCCGCGGCCATACTGCTGGTGGCGATCTTCGCGACGCTGGATCCGGGAGGGATTCGCACGAGCCTTCCCGAGCTGGTACGGCCGTGGACGGCGGTGGAGGCCGCACCGGCCAGGACTCTCTCCGTTCTTCCCGGAGACACGGTGGTCCCTCGAGGATCCGAACTTCGCCTTCATGTGCGGCCGGGGGGGTTCGAGCCGTCTCAGGTGGAGGTGGCTCTTCGCTCCGGCCAGGATCTGCAGTGGGACCGCTGGCCCATGTCGGAAGGGGGCCCCGAGGGGGAGCACGCCTTCGTTCTCTTCCGGGTGGAGGAGGAGCTGGAGTACTACGCGGAGGCTGAAGGGGTCCGCTCGTCCGTCCACAGGGTTGAGGTGCGGGATCTCCCCTACGCCTCCCCTCTGGAGGTGGAGGTGGAGCCACCGGCCTACAGCGGCCGACCCGTTCAGCGGCTGGAGGACGGTGGAGACCTGGCCGTCCTGGCCGGCACTACCGTGCGGGTGCGGGCGCACCCCACCGTCCCCGTGGCCGCCGGCAAGGTGATCGTAGACGGGACCGGAGAGGTGGCGCTGGAAGAGGAAGATGGGGTCCTGGTGGGCGAGTTTCGAGTCCAGGACCCCGGCTTCTACCGGGTGGAGTTGGAGGATGGGGAGGGAAGGGTTCATCGGGGAAGTCCGGACTATGTCATCGACGTCCTGGAGGACCTTCCGCCTCAGGTGACGTTGACCCAGCCGGCCCGGGACCTCCGGGCCACCTCGGTGGAGGAAGTGTATCTGGAGGCACGGGCCACCGACGACCACGGCGTTGCGGCGCTGGATCTGGTGATCGCCGTGAACGGGGGACCGCCGGACACCGTCTCCCTCCTCCGGGGATCGGGGGCGCCCACTCCGGAGGTGTCGGCGGGGCACACCGTCTTCCTGGAGGAGTGGGACCTGGAGCCGGGTGACCTGGTTTCCTATCACGCCCGAGCCCTGGACAACGGCCCGGGGGCGGGGGATCGGGAGGCCCGAACCGACCTCTTCTTCATTCAGATCCGACCGTTCAGTCAGGAGTTTCGCCAGGCCGACGAAGCTCCGGCGGGGATGCAGGGCGGAGGAGGGGACGGCGGAGAGATGAGCGGGCAACTTTCCCGACGCCAACGGGAGATTGTGACGGCCACCTTCAATGTGGACCGGGACCGGGGCCGGTACGGAGCTGGAGAGCTGGAGGAGAACCTGGCCACCATCGCCCTGGCCCAGGAACGCCTGCGGGACGAGGTATCCACGCTGGCCCGACGGATGGAGGAGCGAGGCACCCTGGACTCGGATCCGGAGATGCGCCAGGTGGCGGAGGAGCTTCCCCAGGCGGCCGATGCCATGACGGAAGCGTTGGGAGAACTCCGGGAGGGCCGAGCCCACGAGGCCTTGCCGCCGGAACAGAGGGCGCTCCAGCACCTCCTTCGGGCCGAGGCCGCCTTCCGGGAGATCCAGCTCGCCTGGGGGCCCCAGGACCCCGGGGGCGGCGGCGGGGGTGAGCCGGGACAGGATCTGGCCGACTTCTTCGACCTGGAAATGGATCGGCTGAGGAACCAATACGAGACTCTCCAGCAGGGGAGTCAACAGGAAGCGGACCGGGAGCTGGACGCCACCCTGGACCGACTTCGGGAGCTGGCTCGTCGCCAACAGCAGGAGGGCGAGCGACTCAGGCGGGCCACCCAGGACCTTCCCCCGGGAGCTGGAGGCGCAGGTGGGGAGAGCCAGCGGCGCCTTGCGGAGGAGACGGAGGAGGCGGCTCGGCAGTTGGAGCGTCTGGCCCGGGAGCAGGCCTCCCCGGAGCTGGAGGCTTCGGCCCGGAGGCTTCAACAAGCCGCCGAGGCCATGCGGCGTGCCGCCGCGTCCCGGGACGCCGGGGGCGTCCGAGAGGCGGAGGAGGCGGCAGAGGCGCTGGAAGAGGCGAGGCGTCTCCTGGACCGGAGTCGGGACGCCCGGCTGGATCGGAGTGGAGAGGCGGCGGGGGACCGGATGCAGCGGGCGATCCGGAGACAGGAGCGAATCCAGGAGGAGGTGGAGGCACTTCCGGACTCCCCTCGGGACCGGGCCGGCCATGTGGAGCCCATCGTGGAGCAGAAGGAGCTTCTCAGGGACGAGCTGGAGGGTCTGGAATCCGAGCTTCGCCGGATCGGACGCGAGGCGGCCTCCGGGGACCCCCAGGCGGGTCGAGGCTTTCAGGAGGCGGCGGATGCGCTCCGCGACGGCCGGATGGCGGAGCGAATCGACTACTCCCGGACCCTCCTGGACCGAGGTGCGGCGGGTCCGGTCCGGGAGTTCGAAGAGGAGGTGACGGACCGACTACGGGAGGTGGGGGCTCGCGTGGCCGAGGCGGTGGACGCCCTGGCCCAGCGGTCTCGGGACCGTAGGGCGGAGTTGGAGGAGCGCACCCGCAACCTCCTCCGGGGGGCGGAGTCCCTGGAAGCCCGAGCCCAGGAGGGCGGTGGAGACGGGGTTCCTGAAGGCGTGCCCCAAGAGGGCGTGGGTGGCGGACTGGACGAGGAGACGCTGCGACAGCTTCAACGGGAAGCGGAGGCGCGGGCCCGGGAGGCCGAAGAGTTGGGCCGGGCCCTCTCCGATTCCGGGGTGGACTACGGTGGTATGAGCTCGGTGATCCAGTCCTTCCGAACTCTGGGATCGGCGGAGCCGTACAACGATCCCCAGGGACTGGCCCGACTCCAGAGGGAGCTGGTGGAGGAACTCCGGGCCCTGGACTTCGTGGTCCGTCGGCAGCTAGCCGGCAGCGCCCGGGAGACTCCGGCGGCGGTGGGCCCCGGGGAGGTCCCCGAGGCCTACCGCGACCGGGTGGAGGAATACTTCCGGAGCCTGGCTCGGCCCCCGCAGTGACGCGGGCGAAGAGGGATCAGCTCCCCTCCACCGGCTCCAACCGCACGATGGGGGTGAGCTCTCCCCCGCGGTGATCCACCGCCAGGTAGATG
>SKZC01000458.1 GCA_007127575.1 Gemmatimonadota bacterium | reverse complement strand
GCTATTCCTGGTCTTCGCACTTCGTGCTCAGGTACTCGCTTCGCTCATGTTCGTCGCGCCTAGCCACAGCGGCGCTTCGGCACCCTCGGTGCTTCAACGAACCTCTGACTCGGGACACTAGGATCCAAAGACCAGCGGGACGACAAGGCTCACCATCAACGTCACCACCCCTACGGCCAAAAGGTTCATCCAGACACCGGCTTTTACCATCTGCGGTATGGTGAGGTAGCCGGAGCCAAACACGATGGCGTTGGGTGGTGTGGCCACCGGGAGCATGAACGCCATGGCTGCAGAAAGGGCTGCAGTGATCATGAGCGTGAGCGGCGCGAAGCCGATTCCCACGGCCACACCGGCCATGATGGGCATGGCCATGGTGGCCGTGGCGGTGTTGGAGGTGATCTCGGTCAGGAAGATGAAGAGGGCCGCTGCTCCGGCGATGACCAGGACGGCGGGGACGACGCCCATGGCAGCCACGGCCCCCCCGATCCACTCGGCGAGCCCGGACTGATCCATGGCTCGGGCCAGGGAGAGCCCTCCCCCGAAGAGGATCAAAACGCCCCAGGGGATCCTTCTCGCCGTCTTCCAATCCAGAGCGAAGACGCCCCGCTTCCTGTCTACCGGGAGGAGGAAGAGGACCAGAGCCCCGGCGATGGCGATGGTACCGTCAGTGACGTACGGAGCGAAGGTCTCGATCCCGGGAATGGTAAGCCCGTTCAGGGGCTTCTCAGTGCGGAAGATCCAGGCAAAGGCGGTGAGGGAAAAGACCACGGCCACGGTCTTTTCACCCTGACTCATGGGGCCCAGGGTCTGCCGCTCTTCAGCCAGGAGTGCGGCGGCGTTCCCCGAAAGCTCTCCCGGAGGATGAAGGACCTGCACGAGAAGGAGCCAGGTCAGCGGGAGCATGATGGCGGCGGTGGGAATACCCACCAGCATCCACTGTCCGAAGCCCACCTGGATGTCCAGCATCTCGTTGGCTGCCCCCGCCATGACCGCGTTAGGGGGTGTGCCGATGAGAGTCATGGAGCCACCGATGTTGGCTGCATAGGCCGTGCCCAGCATGAGGGCGATCCCAAATCGGTAGGGTTGCCGGCTCCCTGCCTGCCCTTCCGGCCGGAACATCTCGCCCAGGGCGAGCCCGATGGGGAGCATCATGGCCGTGGCGGCGGTGTTGGAGATCCACATGGAGAGAAAGGCGGTGGCCAGCATAAAGCCCAGGATAAGTGTCCGGGGCCCGGTGCCCACCGCGGCCACGATGGCCAGGGCGATCCGCCGGTGAAGCTCCCACCGCTCCAGGGCGAAGGCGATGAAAAACCCGCCCATGAAGAGGAAGATCAGCTCATTGGCGTAGGGTGCCGCCGCGTCGGACATCTCCAGGATGCCCAAGGCGGGGAAGAGGACCAGGGGCACGAGGGAGGTGGCTGGGATGGGGATTGCCTCGGTCATCCACCAGATGGCCATGAGGGCGGCCACGGCGGCGGTGCGCCAGGCGGCGTCGGGGACGCCCTCCGGCGCTGGAATCAGAAGGAGGATGATGAAAAAGACGGCGGCCCCTCCGAACATACCGGCCCACTGGGCCGGGCGCATCGCCGACCGGTCTTCATCCTCCGCTGCGTTCGAGCCCTGGGATCCCTGGGCGGCCCCTCCCTCGTCCTCCCGGTCCGAGGTCTCTTCCGCAGTCAGCTTCTCTCCTCGCCCTCGATCCCCATCCATCTCCAGCATCTCCTCATGGACCTGGTAGACTCGTGGCGGAGCGTCGGCAGCTCCCTCAGTGTCTCACCCCGCTTCCCCTCGACGCGAGCAAAAACCTCGGGCACCCTAGTGGCCTGGTGGCCTGGGCGCAACTGGATGCATCTTGCAGCGGGGACTCCCAGCCCGGGGCTCAGTGCGAGCCTGGTTCGTCCCGGACGAGAATGCGTTGGATTCCCCGGTTCCCCACCTCGCCGAGGTAGAGGTGGCCTTCGCCGTCCACATCCATATTGTGGGGCCGCCGAAAGGCCCCTGGCGCCGGGCCCGTTTCCCCGAATCGTCCGAGAATCGACAGGTCGTCCCGGCGCAGGACCCAGATCGCATCGTTGCTGCCATCCACGAGATAAACGAATCGCTGATCCGGGTCCGGGGAGAGGGCCAGGTCGAAGGCCGAACCCGACCCCTCTGTCTCCTGGGCTACGAACCGCTCCTGCACGAACGTTCCGGAGCGCTGGAAGACCTGGATCCGATTATTTCCCCGGTCCGCCACGTAGATGAGTCCGTCCCGGGAGCCAACGATCCCGTGGGCGGTGGAGAACTGGGAGCGAGGGTCGGACTCCGCCGCCTCGTCGTCTGGCCGTTCACCATAGGCCCCCCAATGGCGCAGGTAGTTTCCGAACTCCGCATCGTAGACCACGATGCGGCGGTTCCCGTACCCATCCGCCACGAAGACCTCATCGGTCTCGGGATCCACCCAGATGTCGGCCGGCCCCCCCAGATGATCCGAATCGTTGCTCCCCCGGGTTTCTCCGTGGCGTCCGAGGGTAAGGAGGAGCTCGCCCCTTCGGTCATACTTGAGCACCAGGTGCGTGTCCCGGAATCCCACCCACACCCGGTCCCGGTGATCCACGAAGATGCCGTGAGGTGTCCGGGGCCACTCGTATCCACCCCCCACCTCCTCCCACCCCTGAACCAGCCGACCTTCCGAGTCCAGCTCCACCACCGGAGGCAGGCGACGCACGGGAGGCTCCCGTGCCGCCTCCTCCTCCGTCAGGGCGTCCGGCGGGATGAGGATCCAGACGTGATCCCGTTGGTCCACCGCGATCCCCGTGATCTCGCCAAGGACCAGCGTGTCGCCCAGGGAGGGTGGCCACGCTGTGTCCACCTCCATAGCCGGGGGGGAGGAGTCGGGCGAGGAGGCCTCCCCCTCAACATAAGGCGTCCCTCCCTCGCGCTCATGCGTTCCGCACGCGACCAGGCCGGCTGCAATCCAGAACAGGGCCGTTCGCATCCACCCCACAAAGGCCCCCGCCGCCGCAGGGGCGAGGAGCGCCCCCGTCCATCCTCGGGTCATCGCGAAACCACTCCTTCCGGATTGAAAAACGACGCCCCTCTCTCCGGGGAGCGGGGCCTGCAAGGGTACTACATGAACGTCCCAACCCGGTGAAGATAGAGCTCGGCCGCCATCGCGGCGAGCCGCCCTGGACGCACGGCGCGGAGGGTCTTATGGTAAATTCAGGGATCCACTCCCATCTGCCCCTCCAGGACTCAGGGGGTTAGAGATGTGCCTCTTGTCGGACCTTCGGTCGCTTTCCGTCGGCGTCTACTCCGTCGTCGGTGTCGTCGTGCCACGCGCCTGCCGCCCCTTCGGAACACCTTCGTCTCGATCTTCGAAGGCGGCTGGGCTGCCGCTCCGGCCGGGCACCACCCACCTGGCCGCAGTGGCTCTCCTCTTCCTCCACGCTGCCCTGGCGGGAGGTCTGCACGCTCAGGATGTGGGTGATGTACGAGGGCAGGTCACCGATTCTGAGACCGGGGCTCCCGTGTCCAACGCCCGGATGAGCGTGGATGGGCTGGAGCGCGCCACCACCACGGACCAACAGGGTCGCTTCCTCCTCGCTGACGTCCCCGAGGGCCGCCAGACCCTCACCCTGGAGCATCTGGCGTACGGGGAGCACGGGGAAGAAGTCCTGGTGGAAGGAGACGGAGTGGTTCGGGTCCTCATCTCCGTCTCTCGACAGGTCATCGAGCTGGAGCCCCTGGTCCTGGAGGCGGAGACGGAGCTTCAGTTGCGGAGACGGACGTCCGGCCACCGCATGAACGAGTTGGTGCGCGAGGAGATCGATGCCGCCGCCCGAGCCGGGATGAGTCTGGACCAGCTCGTGGCCCAACAGATGCCGGGGGTGCACGTCCGGCCCGGAGGCCGTCCCGGCGGAACGTGTGTGGAGTACCGGGGCGCCGCCGGCATGGACTCCTCCTGCCGGGAGATGACGGTGATCATGGATGGGGTGCCGGTCTCGGCCCCCTCCACCCTCTTTCCCACCATCCCCCTCCAGGACATAGAGCGCCTGGAGGCTCTCTCACCGGGTCAGGCCGGCGCGCGGTACGGAAGCCGGGCGGGGAACGGAGTGCTCCTGGTGGAGACCCGAAGGGGGACTCGGCCGGAAGGTGCTCGGGATCCGGCGCGCCTCGTCTCCGGGTTTGACTGGTCCGTGGAGGACGATCCCTACCCCTGGTCTCGGGTTCTGGGGTCCGCGTTCCTGGGGAACGCCATCGGCGTGGGGCTGGGAGTTCTGGCTGCGGAGCGCTGCCTCTCGACCCGGGATGACGGCTACGTCGGG
Source organism: Gemmatimonadota bacterium (assembly GCA_007127575.1). Lineage (GTDB taxonomy): Bacteria > Gemmatimonadota > Gemmatimonadetes > Longimicrobiales > Gaopeijiaceae > SKZC01. Next base: position 3,370 of record SKZC01000458.1, on the reverse strand, counting down.
CTCACGTCCCAATGCGGGCCGGCCAGGACCACGGCGGTAACGATCTTGGGCTTCGGCCTTCCAGGTGTGGGCGGAAGCCTCTTGACGCACCGCTCCGGGGCCATGGAGCGGACGCAGGGCCTCCTCCTTCCCACGGCTGTGACCGGTACCCTTTCCGCCGCCTCCGGCTATATGGCGTGGATTCATGGCCGAAGCGGCGACTCGGGTACGGCCGAGATGGTAGGGTTGGGTGTCCTGGTGCTGGGGACCCCGCTTCTCACCACCCTCTCGGACCGATTGTTTCGCGAGCTCCGGTAGGGTGGGACGTTCCGGGGGCGGAAGGCTCCTTCCCCTACCGGCTTGACCGGCTCCGATTGTACCCCGTACTCTGAGTGTACCGGGGCGAGCGTCCGTCCCGAGGCCCGTCGGAAGCGAGCCGGACCCCGACGGGTGCCGCACCCTTCCGGCAGGATTCAGGAACTCGCCTGTGAACACACCCGCGTTCGGGCCCTGGCCCATGGCCTTCGCTTTTGTGCTGGTTTTCAGCGGATGCTTCAACTACGTGGCCACCGATCTGGAGATGCTTCCCGAGGGCGAGGATGTCCGGGTCATCCTCACCCAGGCCGGATTCCAGGAGCTGCAGGCCACCAGCGGGGAAATCCTCAACCGGGAATTTGGGCCTGTCCTGGAGGGGCGATTGGTGCGGGCCGAGCCCGGCCAGATCTTCGTCCGGGTTCCGGTAGGCCAGCGGCAGGCGGGCTTCCACCGCACCACCCTGGGGCAGGACGTCCGGATCTCCACGGGGGAGATCGTGCAAGTGGAGCTGAGGGAGTTGGACCGGGTTCAAACCGGCCTGCTCGTGGCAGGGGGCGTGTTGGCCACCGGCGGCGTGATTCACCTCATCCTCAGCGATGCCCGGCAGCCGGAAAATGGCGACCAGGACTTCGAGCCGGAGATCCGGAGCCCCTTCTCGGTGGGTGTGTTTCCATGACCCTGGCCCGTTTGCCGAACAGGTACTCCGTGAGGGCCGGGATCCCCACGGGAGTGTACCGGAAAATTAACGTTGCTACACACTTCAACCGGAAAAGGTTCTTGACACCGGCTCTCCCGCCGCGTATTAGTGCCTGAACGAAGGGAGGAGATCGTATCCGCCTCCTGAGACATGCCGCAATTACGAGCTGTAGCCTCGTTCATACTGCGTCGTCGAAGCATCCAAGTCTCACTCGCAGTCAATACCTGTAGCCGAACGGACAACACGAGGACGAAAGCCGACCCACCAGGGCTCGGCTAGATCCCATAGGCATTGCTGTAGGCAGTGCCCGCCTCAAGGGCCACCCGGCTGGGCCTTTCGGCCTGTAGAACCCGGCATCCCTAGCGAGGCAACATTCCCAGTCCCTTGGGACCCTCACAAGGAGGAGGATGATGTTACCGTTCGAAGTCGGAAGGGGCAGAGCCCGATGCGGCACCTCTCCACCCAGGCGATCCGGAGCCTGGCTCGCCGGCGCGATGGTGGCGCTCCTGGCGCTGCCGGCTGCCGTGGAGGCCCAGGACACCGGCCAGGTGACGGGACAGGTCACCGCCGGTGAGACCATGGCCCCGCTGGGTCAGGTCCAGGTTCTCCTGGGCGGAACCGGCCTGGGTAACCTGACGAACAGCCAGGGCAACTTCACCATTCAAAACGTTCCCGCGGGCACGTACGAGCTGCGGGCCGAGCGGATCGGCTACGGGACGGTCACCCAGGAAATCACGGTGGCCGCCGGCGAGACCGTCACGGTGGAGCTGGAAATGCGCCGCGAGGCGCTGGGGCTGGATGCGGTGGTGGTGACGGGGACGGCAGGGGCCGCCCGGCGCCGGGAGATCGGAAACACGATTTCCCAGATCAACCTGGACGACCTGGCGGATCGACCGGTGTCCACCTCCGACGCCCTGCGGGGCGCGGCTCCCGGGCTGGAGGTTCTCTCCGGCGGAGGGGAGCTGGGAATGGGCTCCCGGATCCAGATCCGGGGCCAGAACAGCTTGAGCATGCGGAATCAGCCCATCATCTACATCGATGGGATCCGGATGCGAAGCGAGGGGCTTCCCCATCAGGGTCCGCCGGACCGCCGGGGTGGCCGGAGCGCCAACGTGACGTCCAGCCCGCTGGACCAGATCAACCCCAACGACATCGAGCGGATCGAGGTCATCAAGGGTGCGGCGGCCACTACCCTCTACGGGACGGAGGCCTCCGCCGGTGTGATCCAGATCTTCACCCGTCGGGGTCAGACGGCCCAGCCGGTGTGGACGGTAGAGACCCAGCAGGGGACGGCGTGGAGCCGGAAGTTTGGACCTCCGTCGGCTCCGTACGATTTCATGGAGCCCTACTTCCGGAGCGACCCATTCGGGATCGGTGACGGGGACTGGGGCACCGTGTGGAACCAGCAGTACTCCGCCTCGGTGCGAGGTGGTGGTGAGGCGCTTCAGTACTTCGTCTCCGGCCAGATGCAGGACCAGACCAGCATCATGCCCCTGGACGCCCAGGAGCGGTGGATGGTGCGGAGCAACTTTACCTTCACCCCCATTTCGGATCTCCAGTTCGAGTGGAACACGGGCTACACGAACACCTGGCTGAGGAGCACTCCCTCGGCGAACAACGCTCAGGGGCTCACCCTGAACGTGATCCGCCGGGAGCGGAACTACTTCGGCGGGAACGACCGCGAGGACATCGAACAGCTCTTCGTTCAGGACTTTCAGAACACCATTGAGCGGTTCAGCACCGGGGGAACGGTGACCTACTCCCCCATGGCGAACCTGACGAACCGCTTCACCATCGGATACGACTACAACCAGCAGCTTCAGCGACACCTGCGTCCCTTCGGGTTCATCATGACCCCCCAGGGGATCCTCCACGTGGACAAGTGGGAGAACCGTCTCCTTACCTTCGACTACGTGGGGACGTACAGCTTTGATGTCACCGACGCGCTGAGCTCCAGCTTCTCCTGGGGCGGCCAGGCGGTGGGTGACGACGAGCAGCGGGTGGAGGCGTACGCCGAGGACTTCCCAGGCGCCGCCAGCCCCACCGTGAACTCCGGAGCCATTAACATGGGCTTCGAGGAGCGGGAGAAGATCTGGAACGCCGGCTTCTTCGCCCAGAACGTCTTCAACCTGGAGGACAAGTACTTCTTCACCGCCGGCTTCCGCGTTGACGGAAACAGCGCCTTCGGTGACGACTTCGGGCTCCAGTTCTATCCCCGAGCAAGCTTGGCCTGGGTGGTCTCGGATGAGGACTTCTGGGACCCGGGCTGGGGCGAGCTGCGGCTCCGCACCGCCTACGGACAGGCCGGTCGAGCCCCTGGCGCTTTCGACGCGGTGCGGACCTGGCAGTCCATCGGCTACCAGGGACGGCCGGCTTTCG
>SKZC01000132.1 GCA_007127575.1 Gemmatimonadota bacterium | reverse complement strand
GGCTCCGCCTCCACTTCCCCGTTCGAAGGCTCCCCCCCATCCCAGTTTCCGAAATGTCGCTGTGTAAGCTCCTCCACCTCACCGGCATCCACGTCGCCGGCCACCACCACCCCGCCCCCCTTGGGGCCGAAGCGACGATGGGCGAACTCGGCAACCTCGTGGAGCTGAAGTTCATCCAGGGTCTCGTCGGACCCGGCAAGAGGTCGGGAATAGGGAGACCCTGATGAATAGAGAAGCGGGAGGAAGGCGTCCGCCGCCATCGACGACGGATCCATCCGCCGCTGCCGGAGGGCCGCCCGCTTCTCCTGAATCGCCCGCTCCACCTCCCCATCGGGGAAGGAGGGCTCTTGGACCACCTCCGCCAGGAGTTGAAACGCCTCCGGCAGCCGGTGGGCCAGGCAGGTGAGGGACAGTGTGGTTCCGTCCCAGCCCGTTCGGATCCGGAGCTCCGTGCCCAGCCCTTCCAGGGCCTCGGCCAGCTCGGCTCCGTCACGACGGGCCGTACCCCCTTCCAGGCAGCGAGCCGTGAGGCCCGCCAGTCCCGCCCGTTCCCGGGGCACTACCGTCTCCCCCACATCCAGAACCAACGCCACCGCCGCCACCGGCAGCCGGGGTCGAGGAGCGAGGCGGAGGGCCAGCCCGTTGGACAAGGACTCGGAGCGAACGGCGGGTGGGTCGAAGGGTTGCACGGGGCCTGGCTCCGGGGCTCGTGCTCGGTTTCGGGAAGGCGATGAAGTCGGGGCTTGGTCGGTCACTGCTCCACCTCCGGCACGTAGGTGACCAGGGCTCGGTTTTCCGGACCCAGGAAGCGTTGGGCAAAGCTCCGGACGTCCTCCGGGGTGACGGCTCGGAGGCGGTCCACCTCCTCGTTCAGCCGCCCGGGGTCGTCGAAGTGGGTCTGAAAGAGGGAGAGGAGGTCCGCTCGGGAGGCCAGGCGCTCCACCTCGTTCACCAGCCGTGTCTCCGAGAGCGACACGGCCCGCTCCACCTCCCGGACCTCCACTTCGGCGAGGGCGTCGACCTGGGCCAACGTCTCCTCCTCCAAAGAGTCGGCGTCGGTGGTGGGATGGCCCGTGACCCCCACCAGGAGCATGCTAGCCCCGGTGACCAGGGGGAAGGCGTACGCCATGACATCCTTGGCCACCCCCTTTTCCCGGACCAGCGTCCGATAGAGCCGGGACGCTTTCCCATCGGCCAGGAGCGCAGCGGCCACGTCACCCTGATGAAAGCGGGGGTCCGCGAAGGAAGGGATGCGAAATCCCAGGTAGGTCCGAGGCAAAGGTACCTGGTCTTCCACCCGCTCCCTCTGGGTCCCGCCCAGTGTCTCGGGGATCTCCACTCGGCCCGGTACCGGAGGGGGCGGGTTTCCCGCCGGGATCTCCCCGAAGTACGACTCCACCTGGGCCAACGCCTCCGTCTCGTCCACGTCGCCACAGAGAGTCAGGACTGCGTTGTTCGGCACGTAGTAGGTCCGAAAGAACTCCTCCACATCCTCCAGGGTGGCGGCAGAGATGTCCTCTTCGGAGCCGATGACGGTGTGGTGGTACGGGTGGTCGGAGGGAAAGAGGAGGGCCTGCATCCGCTCGTCCCAGTCCCCGTAGGGCTGATTGTCGTACCGCTGCTTCCGCTCGTTCAGCACCACGGAACGTTGGTTCTCCAGCTTCTCCTCGTCCATGGCTGGGAGGAGCCATCCCATCCGGTCGGACTCCAGCCAGAGGGCGAGCTCCAGGTGGTGGGCGGGGAGGGTCTCGTAGTAGTTCGTCCGGTCGAACCAGGTGCTTGCATTCAGGGACCCGCCGGCCCGCTCCACCAACTCGAAATGGCGGTTCTTGGGCACGTGTGCGGAACCCTGGAACATCATGTGCTCGAAGAGGTGGGCGAACCCCGTCCGACCCTCCCGCTCATCCCGGGAACCCACCCGGTACCAGAGGTTCACGGCCACCACAGGCACGGACGGATCTCGGGAGAGAACCACGGTGAGGCCGTTGTCCAGGGTGTGGCGTCGATATTCGATGGACAGCAAGGATCCCTCCTTAACCTTCCAACCTTATGGTCGGGTCATGAGTCGTTCCCGCAAGACACTGGGGGCCAACGTCTTGAGGAGAAACCGGCGGGCCTGCTCCGGGCCCTCCTCCAGTTGGCTCTCCGCCTCCCCGATGAGGGCCCGGTCCGCGCCCTGAGCCCGGATCCGCCCCCGCTCCAGCATCTCGTACGCGTCGTCCTCCCTCTCCAGGGCGGCGAGAGCCAGGCTCGCCAGTACCTGGGCCTCCACATCCTCCGGCCGCTCCCGGGCCCCCTGCTCCAAAGACGCCGCCCCCTCCTCCAGATCCAGCTCCTCCACCCTGATCAGCCCCAAGAGAACCAGCCCCCACCCATCTCCCACGGTCAACTCCACGCTTCGCTCCAGCTCGGCGCCGGCCTGTACGAGATCCCCGGCCAGGGCGAAGGCCACTCCCCGTTCCAGGCGGATGGCCGGATCCTCAGGGGCGAGCCCCGCCGCCGCGTCCAACTCCCGGAACGCATCGTCCAGGAGCCCTTCCCTGGCCAGGTAGGCCCCGTACAGCCACCGGGTCATGGGAAGCTCGGAGCCCAGCACCGATGCCGCCCGAAGCGCACTCTCCGCCTCCGGATCGTCGAACGCCGCCACCGCGTTGCCCGCCGTGGCCAGAATTCTGGGATCCTGGGGCTGAGCCGCCAGGCAGCGCCGGAACCGCTCGTAGGCGACCCCGTCCATCCCCAATTCCCGCTCTGCCACTCCCAACCAACAGAGGAGCGCCGGATCGTCCTCCCGCTCCTCCAACTCGGCCCGGAGCACCTCCGCCATCCCCTCCCAGTCGCCTTCGTCCCCCAGGGAAAGGGCGCGCTGGAGGATGGGATCGTCGACGCGCTCAGGCACCGAACTTCTGGAGCCGCCCGGCGTGGGCCAGGGCCAGGGACATGAGATACTTCGCCTCCAACGTCCCCAGGTCCCCTCGCCGGGCCGCCGATTCGGAAAAGGCCCCCTCGGTGGGTCGGGCCCACGCGGAATGGAGGAGGACGGGTACCGAATGCCAGCTATGGGCTCGGAGAGCCGCCGGGGTAGAGTGATCCCCGGTGATGAGCAGGACGTCGGGGCCCGACGCCCGAATCTCGGGAACCAGCGCATCCACAGCCTCGATGGCCTCCACCTTGGCGTGGAAGTCTCCATCCTCGCCTCGGGCATCCGGCGCCTTGAAGTGGAGGAAGTGGAAGTCGTAGCGTCCGAAGACCTCTCCCAGGAGCTCCACCGCCGCGGCATCGGAGTCCGGCTCCCCCGCAGACTCCATCCCCACCAGGCGCGCAACGCCCCGGTACATGGGGTAACGAGCCACCGCGACGCCGCGGAGCCCGAAGCGTTCCTCCAGGGAGGGGAAGCCCTGGTACAGGGCATATCCCCGGGCCAGCACCCCCGTCACGGTGTCCTCATCCTCCAGGACGGAGCGGATCCGGTCCAGGAGTTCCTCCAGGAGGCGCTGCGTGGGTTCCGCCTCGGTCCGGAAGGCCTTGGGCGGGAGGGGAGCCACCCCCTCCTTCTGAGGATCCGTGTCTTGAAGGTCGTCCCGGAGCCCTTCTCCCCGCAGGACCATCACCGCCCGGTGTTCCTTCTCGTGAAGGATGTGGAGCTCGACCCCCTTTGGGGGAGTGACCTCCGTCCGAAGTCGCTCCACCACGGCTCGGGCCTCCGAGTCCGGTGGACGGCCGGCCCGCCGATCCAGGACCCTCCCTTCCCCATCCAGGGTCGCCAGATTCAACCGTATGGCCAGATCTCCCGGCTCCAACTCGAATCCCACGCCCAGGGCGCTCAGGGCCCCTCGCCCCACCAGAAACTCCAGCGGGTCGTAGCCGAAGAGGGAGAGGTGCCCGGGCCCACTCCCCGGGGTCACACCCGGAAGCACCGGTGTGAGCATCCCCAGGGAGCTCTCCTCCGCCAAAGCGTCCAGGTTGGGGGTGCGTGCCGTCTCCAGCTCCGTCCGTCCCGTCTCCGGATGGGGAAGCCCTCCCACCCCGTCCATGACCACGAGGGCGATGGTCCCACCCTCCTCTTGAACCAGGGAATCGGGAATCAGTGGACGGGTCATGGGCTCCGCGCCTCGAGTCGATTAGGGGAATCGCAGGTGTCCGTCTCCGAGGGGAAGGAATATACGAGGCGGGTCGCCGGCTGAGAACCGGGTGGACCGGCCGGAGGAGGAGCTCCCGGGGCCGGGCCGCGGATCCGGTTGCCGTGCCCTCCGGCTCCGGGTAGGATCGTCCCGTCCCTTCCCCCCGCCCCCGGAGTCTTCCATGGAGTTCGAGCCCTTCCACCTGGAACGGTGGCAATCCCTCCACGAGCACCAAGTCCGCTACAACCTCTCGGAGAGCGGAGTTCACCCCCTCACCGTCCAGGAGCTTCTGGAGCTCACGGGAGAGCCGGATATGAAGAAGGCCCTCATGGGCGAGAGGTTGGGATACCCCCAGACCAACGGAACCTCGGGCCTGCGGACCCGCATCGCCGCCATGTACGAGGGGGTGGACCCTCACGGCGTGTTGGCCACCGTGGGGGGTGCCGAAGCCAACTTCGTGGCTCTCTGGCAACTGCTGGACCCGGAGACTCCGGTGGCTACAGTGTTCCCCACCTACATGCAGATCCCCGGCCTGGTCCGGAGCCTGGGCGGCCGGGTCCTTCCGGTCCCGCTGGAGGAGGAGGCGGGGTGGGCGCCGGACCTGGACGCGCTTCGGGACGCCCTCTCTCGAGGAGCCCGGGTGGTGGTGGTCACCAATCCGAACAACCCCACCGGCGCGGTCCTGTCCACGGCGGCCATGGACGAGATCGTGGAAGCGGCCCGCTCCGTGGACGCGTGGATCCTGGCGGATGAGGTCTACCGGGGGGCGGAGTTGGCGGGCCCGGAGACCCCTTCCTTCATGGGACGATACCCCAGGGTTCTGGTCACCGGCTCCCTCTCCAAGGCGTACGGCCTGCCCGGGCTGCGGCTGGGGTGGGTCGCAGGGGCGCCGGACGCGGTGGACGAACTCTGGGGTCGCAAGGATTACACCACCATCGCCCCGACCCGACTCTCGGACTTGCTGGCCCGTGCGGCCCTGGAACCCGGAACCCGGGAAAAGCTGCTGGAGCGAACCCGAGGGATTCTCCGGGAGAACCTTCCGGTGCTGGAGCGATGGGTCCGGGAGCTGGACGGTAGGGTGAGCTTCCAGCCGCCCCGGGCCGGGGCCATCGCCTACCTCCGCTACCGGTCCGCGATCAACTCTTCCGCGCTGGCTCAGGAGATACGAAGAGTAAAGGACGTACTGGTGGTTCCAGGGGACCAGTTCGGGATGGACGGCTACCTGAGGGTGGGGTACGGAGAGCCCGGCCCACGTCTCGAGGAGGCCCTGAGCCGGGTGGGAGAGACGCTCCGAGCGCTGGACTGACCCCCCACGGGCGGGCAGGGGGTGTTCTGGACTTCACCCCTCGCGCGCCCCAGACTCCCGCATCCGCACCCCTCAACCTGGAGCCCGTCCATGAATCTCACCGAGATCCTCTCTCTCGCCCAGCACATTCTGAACCTCCGGCTCTTCGAGATTTCGGGACACTGGGTGACCCCGGTGACCATCATCACCGCTGGGATCCTCCTCACCATCACCTGGGTGGCGTCCACCTTCCTGCAGCGAGCCACGGAACGCGCCTTCAAGGCGCGAGGGGTGGACGACATCGGAACGATCCAGGCATCGAAACGCCTCCTGCACTACCTCATCATGGCCATCGGTCTGGCCATCGTCCTGGATACGGTGGGGATCCCGCTGGGAGCCCTCTTCGCCGCCGGTGCCATCTTCGCGGTGGGGCTCGGGTTCGCCATGCAGAACATCGCCCAGAACTTCGTTTCCGGTGTCATCTTGTTGGTGGAACGGTCCATCAAGCCGGGGGACGTGGTGGAGGTGGAGGGTCGGACGGTGAAGATCCGGCGGATGGGGATCCGGACCACCGTGGCTCGCACCCGGGACGAGGAGGACATCATCATCCCCAACGCCTCCCTGGCCCAGACCTCGGTGAAGAACTTCACGTTGGAAGACAGTCTCTACCGGATCCGAGCGGACGTGGGGGTGGAGTACGGATCGGACATGCGGACAGTAGAGGAGGTGCTCCACGCCGTGGGGAACAACCTCCCCGGCAGAATCATGGATCGGGACGCGGTGGCGCTTCTCATCGACTTCGGGGACTCGGCGGTGGTGTGGCAGCTCTCCATCTGGGTGGAGGATCCGTGGCGCGCCCGTCGGGCCCTCTCCGAGCTGAACAAGGCGATATGGTGGGCACTGAAGGACGCCGGCATCACCATCGCGTTCCCGCAGTTGGACGTCCACCTGGACCCCCCGGTCACTCGGGCACTGGCGGAGGTGCCCCGGGCGAGCTGAGGGAGCTCCCCCCGGGAGAGGGGAGCCTGTCAGGCGGGAAAGCGGTCCACCGGCGGAAGGTCGATGGAGACCGGAGAGCTAGCGAGCTCCTTCACCTCCTCCAGGCGCCCCTTCCGGGCCAGCTCCAGAAAGGCCTCCACCACCGCCGGGTCGAAGTGACTTTCGGATCCGTCCCGGATGGCCTGGATGGCGTCCGGTACTGAGCTGGCTCCCTTGTAGGGCCGTTCATGGGTCAAGGAGTCGAAGACGTCGGCCACCGCCACGATGCGTCCCACCAGGGGGATCTCCTCCCCTGCGAACCCTTCGTTGTAGCCGGTTCCGTCCCAGCGATCGTGGTGGTGGAGCGCCACCTCTCGGGCCATCCGGAGCAAGGGAAAGCGACTTCCCGAGAGGATCCGGGCCCCGATCTCCGTGTGGCTCTTCATGACCTCGAACTCCGGGGGCGTCAGCGGGCCGGGCTTCATGAGGATGGCGTCGGGGATGCCGATCTTGCCCACGTCGTGGAGGGTGGCGGCCCGGCGGAGGAGCTGGACCTGGGACTCGGAGAGGTCCACCATGCGGCCCAGAAGGGACGAAAGGACTCCCACCCGCTCCGCATGGTGCCCGGTGACGTCGTCCCGGTATTCCGCCGCCAGGGCGAGACGGCGCAGGATCTCCACTTGCGCTCCGGCCAGCTCCCGCGTGCGGACCTCCACTCTCTCCTCCAGCGTCTCGTTCTGGCGGCGCAGGCGCTTCTGGAGGAGGTGGACCTCCAAAAGGTTCTTCACCCGGAGGATCACCTCCACCCCGTTGAAGGGCTTGGTCAGGAAGTCCGTAGCACCCACAGCCAGGGCTCGCTGACGCACCTCCGGGTCCTGATCACCGGTGAGCACGAGGATGGGGAAATAGCGTCCGGGCCGAAGCGCGGAGCGGACCCGCTCCATCACCTCGAATCCATCCATGTGGGGCATGTGGAGGTCCAGCACCATGAGATCGGGCTCCAGCTCGTGGAAGAGCCCAGGCGCCTTCCTGGGATCCTGAGTGGAGAAGACGGACTGGAAGCCGGAGCGCTCCAGGAGACGCTCCAGGACCCGGACGTTCGGGGCCTCGTCCTCCACGATGAGGATGGTGCCCTGGGTAACGAAATCGGGAACCTCGACCTGCCCGTCGTCCGCCGGGGCCGACCCGGATCTACTCACTGCCCGGCTCCTTCGGTGGCCACCTGCCGCCCGTCGTGGGGCTCCACCAGGAAGAACCCGTCGCTCCCGGTTTCCTGGTAGAGGGGCATGAGGATCCGC
>SKZC01000389.1 GCA_007127575.1 Gemmatimonadota bacterium | reverse complement strand
GGGGCCGGCTCCGGGCCAGGCGGAGGTGGAGCAGGAAGGCCAGGAGGAAGAAGGCGCCGGTCAGAAGGGTGAAGTCTACGAGGAACCCGTGTCCCGACGCCTGGGCAAGGGGGAGGGCCAACGCCGGGAGCACGGCGACACCGCCCACGAGTCGCCACACGGGCCAGCCGTCGGCCCCCGGCAGGAAGGCCAGAATGAAGCCCAGCAGGTAGAGGGCCAGGGGTACGATCCATAGTAGAGGGGCGGGCGTCAGGGAGCTCGTGACCACGTACGTCACCGTCACGAGGAGGGCGGACGGCACGAAGGCCAGCCACAGCCACGCTACGAGTCGGGCCGCCTCTAGCGGTTGCGGCGCACGCTCGGGGACACCCTCCGACCGACGCGACGGGCCTCTCTCCGGATCCCTCGCGCTCCAGACGCACCCGGCCACGGCCAGCCCGAAGGCGGCGAAGCCGGCGGCCCACGAGCGGGACTGGGCGCCCAGGTCCAGGAAGGGTTCCATGAGGAATGGGTAGCCCACGAGACCCAGGAGACTCCCGCCGTTGCTCGCAGCGTAGAGGAAATAGGGGTCCCGGGCCCGAAGGTGGCCGCTCCGGGAGAACCACCGCTGCAGCAGGGGTGCGGTGGCCGCAAGCGCGAAGGCGGGGACCCCCACGGTGAGGGCGCTGGCGCCCAGAAGCCAGAGGACCGGCCTCCCGGCAGGATCGACGGCCTCCAAATGGGGAAGTCCCACCGGGAGGAAGAGGAGGGCGGCGGCGATGACCGAAAGGTGAACCACAGGCTGTGCCCGCACGGACAACCGCCGATCCACCGTGAACGCGTACAGGTACCCCAGAAAGAGCGTCACCTGGAAGAAGAGGAGGCAGGCGTTCCACACCGCCGGCGCACCGCCCAGGACCGGGAGTACGAGGCGGCCCCAGAGAGGCTGAATCGAAAAGAGGAGAAACGCCGACCCGGCCAGGGTCAGCGCGAACGCGGGAGCAGTCATCCAGGAAAGTATAGAGGCCGAGGCAGGCGCCCCCCATAGGTCATACAGCCTATTGGTGACCCACGGGGCCCCCACCCCACCCTTCGTCCGTAGGTCACATGACCTATTGTGGAGCAAGCCCCGCGCCCGTAGGTAAACCGGGGCATGAAGCACCAGGAGGTTGTTCCATCCGGTCACCTCCCGCATGCTTCCCCCTGCGCCGGCCAGGTACCTCCGCAGTTCGAACACGCATCCCCATGGAATCCGCGAGCACAACCGACGCCCCCGCATGGCTACGGAACGGTCGACGGGTCCTCCTTCGCCCCTTCGAATACGATTCCGCCGACGCATGGCGACACGCAGTGATCCAGGCGCTAGCTCCCGTGGTGGGGACGGACCTGGCCGGGTTCTGTCTGGTGACGGAGAACGAAGCCCCCCTGTACTCTCCGTCCCTGGATCCAGCCGCCGCGGACCGCCTTTTCGAGCTCACCGTAGTGGACCCGAGGGACATCTACCGGCGAGCGGCTCGCCTCCAGGTCTTCGATCGGGACGATTTATGGGGAGACATCCTGGAGTTCGGCCCCGGGAAGGAACTCTACCACGAGTTCTTCGAGCCCACCGGGAGCGTGGAGGAGATGGGCATCGCCACCCGAGACCCCACCGCTCCCATCCCGGCAGGCCTTTCTTTCCATTTCGAGAAGCCGCTGGACCCGGAGCACACCGAGGAGGTCCGACGCGTGCTGACCAGGATCCGACCCGCCTTCACGGCCGGGGTGGAGACGTTCTTGCGGATGGAGCCAGGTTGGTTGGGACTGGGGCCGGGGCTGGACATCCTGAGCGAAGGGGTCGCGCTGTTTGACGCAAACGGCCACCTCCGTCACGTAAACCCCAGTCTCAGGACGATGCTCGAGGACGACCCGGACGCGAGACGCGTCCGCCGTATGATCCGCGCCACCTCGGCGGCGGCCCGAGCCCTGGCGGATCCCCCTCCGGGTTCCTGCGAGCCCGAAGCCAGAGGGTGCGTTCGCAACGTTCGGACTCCGTCGGCGAAATACCGCATCTCCGGCACCTTCCTGGAGGGGCGGACCGCCCCCGGCGGGCTGGCCACCCTGGTGGCGGTGCAGCGCCTCACCCCGACCCTTCCCTCGGAATCGACTCTCGGGGCGCGTTTCGGCCTTACGCCTCGTCAAGCGGAGGTGGCGCTCCTCCTGGCTCGGGGCGAGTCCAACGCGGACATCGCCTCCACCCTGGAAATCAGCATCCACACGGTCCGGAGGCATGTGGAAGGGGTCCTCAGGAAAACGGGTCTCTCTTCCCGGTGGGAGGTGGCGGACCGCATCCGAATGACAACGGAAGATGTGCCGTGAGGCTGGGTTTCGCCTTGACGCGTCACTGTAACCTCCGCTGCCCTCACTGTATCCGGGACGATGTGACGAGCCCCGAGTGGCTTTCCACGGCGTTCGTGGAGTCCGTGCTGGATCAAGCCTCCGAGCTCTTCGGTGCCGTTCACGTGACGCTCACGGGGGGGGAACCCCTGATCCATCCCGAGTTCCATCGGGTCGTACGAGGACTGGGGGCCCGACGGATCCCCTACAGCTTCGTGACCAACGCCTGGAATGTACGGCGAAGGATGCGGGAGCTCGACGCTCATCCACCGGAATGGGTACGGCTCTCCCTCTCCGGAGCCACGGAGGCGACCCACGATGCGGTGCGTGGAAAAGGCAGCTTCCGGCGGGTGCTGATGGCCGCGGGGCTCCTGCGCAGTCGCGGCGTTCGGGTCTGGCTCACCATGATGGTGGACGGGCGCAACCGACATCAGCTACGCGAGGCGGCGGACCTGGCCGAGGCGCTGGGCGTCGTGGGGGTCCAATTCACCCCCTGCCAACCGGTGCCGGGGAGCGTGGACCTTCCATTGGAGGAGTGGTGGAACGTCCGTGCGGAGATCGAAGCCCTGGCCAGGGAACGTCGCCGACGAGCCCGGGTGGCGGTGGACTACGGCTTCCCCCCGGGCGGGCTCGGCGGTGAAGAAGCCCTTTGCCAGACCTTCGCCCTCCAGCGGATCTACGTGGACTCCCGAGGCCGGGTCTGCACCTGCTGTCAGCTCTCCGACTACGGAGGGAACGAGAACGAGGTGGTGGCGGATCTCCACCGTGTCCCTCTGGCTGAAGCCTACGAGGCCTATCTGGAGCGGCTCGAGGAGCTGAGGTGCGCGAGCCGGCCCACGGGAGCCGAGCCTTTCGACGCCTTTCCGTGCATGCGCTGTGTGCGAGCCAGCGGGAAAGCCGAGTGGCTGGCCCTTCACCCCGAAAGTCCCTGGCACCCCCTGCCCTCTCTCCCCGGGCCTCGCACTCCCGCTTCCCGGAGCTCGCTCGTGTCCATCCGGACCTCCCGCCACGCCACGGAAACGTCCGGGTGATGCTTCCGTCGCGGTGGATTCAGGGAGGACACCTGGGAGCCGGACTTCTCCTCCTGGGCCTGCTGGGGTGCGGGACGTCACCCAGCGCACCCGCTGACGATCCGGCGGAATCCGAACTCACGGCCACGGTCCTGTTCGAGATGCGAGTGGACGGAGTCAAGGATCTCTGGGAGGTGCGGCTGGACGGTTCCGACCTTCGGCGGATCACCTCCCACCCATCGGATGACCGGTGGCCCACTTCGGTGAGGGAGGAGGCGGTCTTTACCAGCTACCGGGGAGGAAGCGCGGACCTCTATCGGATTACGGGAGCCGAGGAAACCGCCGAGTCCATCACATCCACCCCGTGGAACACCTCTCAGGCCGCACTCTCGCCGGATGGCTCCGGCCTGGCCTTCATCCGGGATGATTCAGGTGTACCGAAGCTCTGGGTGTCGGAGCCCGACGGGGCCGGAGCCGCCCGCGTCACGGAAGGGTTCGGGTTCACGGGATCCATCGAGACAAGCCCCACGTGGGCACCCGATGGGAACCGGATCGCCTTCGTCTCCGCTGCGGGAGGGAGCGCCGATCTCCATATCGTGGATGTGGAGACCGGCACCGTAAGCCCCTTGCTTACGGACGACGCGGCCCTGGTGGAACCCGCCTGGAGCCCTGACGGCACCCGCATCGTCTTCGCCAGCGACATGGCCGGGGAGTCCACCGATCTCTGGATGATCTCCGTCCCGGCGACGGGGGAGGCGGAAGGACCCATCCGGCTGACGGAGCGCGGGAAGACGGACGGACGCCCGGCCTGGCTTCCCGACGGACGCATCGTCTACACCGCGTGGCTCGAGGACGGAGAAACGGAGCTCCGGTGGTTGGAGCCCGACGACTCCGACCCACCCCGGCGGATCCTCATCCAGGAGGGAAGCCCGTCGAACCCGGCGGGGTGGTGAGGAAAGGAGATAAGGAATGAGTAGCGAAGCGTTTCACGTTCCGGATGACGTGTTAACGGCGCAACTGGACGGAGAAGCGGTGCTTCTTCACATGGAGACCAAAAACTACTTTCGGCTGAACGCCACGGCGGCCTGCATCTGGGAAGGAGTGGACGCCGGGGCCGACCAGGCAGGCCTGGTGAGCCGACTCCTCCGGCGCTTCGAGGTGGACCGGGAGACAGCCACCATGGAGGTGGACCGGATCTTGAGGGAGCTGGAGGAGCGGGGGTTGCTCCTACCGGACAAGGAGAAGGACGTGGATGTCTGAGCGAGCTTCATGACGGACCACGGCCGGAAGGCTTCGGTACGCGGCGTCCTGGTGGGCCTTTGGAGTGCGGCCTCCACGCCCTTCTGGATCCACCGACGGCTGGGGGTCCTTGTGGCTCCACCCCATCGGGAGGACATCGCGGGCCCTCCGTCGGCGGAAGCTGGGGATCGGGGTCCGGTGTCGGGATGCGCCGAGCGAGCGGGACGGGCGGGGATTCGCCTCCTGGCGCGCGTTCCCTTCGTGCCCATCCGAAACACCTGCCTCTACCGGTCCGTGGCCACCTGTCTCGCCCTCCGACGAGTCGGCATTCCAGCCCAGGTCCGCCTCGGTGTGCGACGTGGAAGCGATCTTCGGGCCCATGCCTGGGTGGTTCGGCCGCAGGAACCGGAGCCCCCCCGGCGCGGTTCTCCGGACTTCACTCCACTTCGGAGTCCTGCCCGCTCCGACGCATCCGGCCCGACGACGTAGGAATGACGACCGATCGCTGCGTGAAGGACCTCTTTCAGGGGCCCGCTCTCCGGGTGGACCTGGATCGGTGCCTGACCCCTGCCCTCCAGGGGTGGTTTCCCAGGACGAAAGACCTTCGAACCGACCACGGCGGTGACCCGGCGGACCCGAGCACACCACGGCCGGGGGAGTCCGATTCCCGGATGGAGGAGCCGTCGTACTTGAGGGTGGCGCAGCGATGGGGTCCTGCGGAGGCCTCGACCCTACCGAACCCCGCACGGAGCTCGGAAGACACGGCGACCCTCCGCCTGGGGTCCGTTCGCGCTTGGGTAGAGCCGGAAGTGGAGCGAGTCACGCTCCTGGGGGACGGGGGCGCCCGGGGCGTGGTGGCCCTCACCGAGAGGCGAGGTTTTCTGGCGGCGACCCCGGACCGGCTACCTCCTTCGGACGCCGCCGTCACGGACCTGTACTGGATGATGGGCATCGCCACGGCACTCCTGTTGGGGCGCACGGACCGCGCCGTGGTTCACGCCGGCGCCATCGTCGCCCCTGACGGCGGAGCGTGGCTCGTGGTGGGCGACGCTCACGCCGGAAAATCCACGACCTGCGCCGCCGCCATCGAAGGGGGCTGGTCCTTCCTCTCGGACGACCAGGTGGTCCTGCGGCAAGCCGCCGCCCGGGGGGTCTCGGGGGACGTGGTCGCGGAGGGATGGCAACGGTCCTTTCACCTGGATGAGGGCTGGAACCTTGGTCGCCCCCTGGGCCGGCGCATCCGAGTGGACCCGGGCACCCTGGGACCGGGTCGACAACAGGCGCTGGCCAGCATAGCGGGGATCCTTCTTCCGGTGGTGAATCCGGATGCGGCCACGGTCCTCCGCCCCATGGGTCAGGCGGACGCCCTGGTTGCGCTCCTTCGGCAGTCCCCCTGGCCGCTCGCCGACCCTGGAGCGGGCCCAAGGGCGCTGGAGCTCCTCCGGCTGGCCAGCACGACAGGTCCCGTCTTCCGAGTCCGGCTGGGTCTGGACGGGTTCCAGGATCGAAGGCGGATCCTGACGCGACTGAACGAGCTGACCCAGGCCGGCGCGGTCCAGGCCGGGGCGGGCTAAACGCCCCGGCGGGCTTCGGTCCCACGCCCAAGTGCCTGGTGGACCCGCAGGACCACGATGGCGGCCAGCCCCGTCGCCGCCGCCAGCCGAAGGGCCCGTGCCGCGGTGACCGCCAACCGTCCACCCCGACGGGACACCCCCTGCACCCGCGCCAGGATCCGCCAGTCGGACGAGACACCGGCCTGAGCGCCCACACGGGTCCACTGGCCCACATACTCCTGCCGGCCGGAGAGGAGGGCCGTCACCGTCTGTTGCACCGGGATCGCCAACCATGCGGGTGGCCCCGCTGGAATAAGCACCGCCGCGCTGGCGTAGTTCCCCGAGGCGATCCAGCGAAAGGGACCGTCGACCTCATCCGGATCTCGGGCTTCCGTCCCGAGGGTCTGACCCTCGGGACCGGGGATCGTCAGGGCCGCGTCCAAAAGGCGTCCGAGGAGGAGGCCCTGAGCCCTGCGGGAGATTTCTTTGCGGACCACCGCCAGTTCCCCGGGGGTGCAGCCGGCCGCCGCATCGCGGATGAGGAGCCAGTCCCGGAGGGCACTACGGCGAGCCGGATGGTGGATCCCGGCATGCACCAGCAGGTGCCAGAGCTGATCCGGGGGCGCGAATTGGAAAATGCCGGGAAGCTCCGTGGGCCTCGCTCGGGAACGGAAGGCGGCGAGGCGACGGGCTTCGATTTCCCGAACCCTATGATGCACCTCGATGGGAAGGAGCCGAGGCGCGGCCAGCGGAGCGAAATGGTACGCGCCATCCCGCTTTTTCGGCTCATATCCCGAATGCCGGATGGCCTGTTGGAACCGGCGCTCCCGACCCGTCTCGGGGAGCAGGTCCAGATCGCTCAGGTCCACGGACCCGTGGGCAGGACCGGTCGCTCCTGCCGCGATGGGAACTCCACCCTTCAACACGATGACCCTTTCTCCCCGCTCCTCCGCCGACCGGCCCAGGGCCTGAAGCTGTCCGCGTGCCGCCAGCATGCGTTGGAGCTCCCGACGGCGGAACGAGTCCAGCACGGCCAAGGTCTCGGGCCGGAGCGCATCCCTCACTCCCACGTTCAGAAGCCGTGTGTTCAGGGCCACCGCGCATCGCTCGGAAGCAAGGAAGCAGCTCCAGGCGAACGGAGACGCCGACCGGGCCCTTCGGACCCACTCCTCCACCTCGGGAGCGGGTCGGCCTCCCAGCAGCTTCAGAGCGAGCTTCCGCAGGAGGCCGGCCTCGTAGACGTGGCGTGACAGGGAGGGTGCCAGGGAGTGGGCCGCCAGTGAGACGAGTGACGAACCACTGCGCACCCGCGCCGCACTCCCGGGGGGTGAGGCGGGACGGGGGTGGGGCATGGAATGCGCACCTCCGATGTCTCGAGGATCGATGACCGAAGCAGATGGAGTGTCGCAGAGATTCCGTGAAGCACCGAGAACGTCAAAGCGGTACTCGACCCGGGCGCGACAAGCATGCGCGAAACGAGTGCCGTCAGTGCCACGGGACTCCTGAAGCACTACACTAGGAAGGCCCGGTCCTGC
>SKZC01000457.1 GCA_007127575.1 Gemmatimonadota bacterium | reverse complement strand
GATCGGATAGACCATCTCCTTCCAGAGTTGCTGGAAGTTCGCGGCGGCGCGGGGATCACAGAAGTGTGATCTGTGCTCCTGAGCATGGCTCTTGGAGGTTGCGGTTCGCCGGTTGTAGCGTTCGACGAGTGCCTTCAGGGCCGCCTGCTGTTTCTCCGTGAGACTGCCATCCGGGCCTTTGTCGATCTGTTTGAAGGGTCCGAAGAACCTCTGCTCCGCAAACTTCACGGCAGTCACGACTGGATCCGGCGAGCCGGCAGTGACACCAATCGGTGCGGTTGGGGCGAGAGAGGCCCTCGGCGGTTCCGTTCGGCCGAGCAACTCGAGTTGCCGTTCCATGATGTCCATCTGCTGCCGGATGACCGCCTGGGTGACGCTGTCGGCTGCGGACTCGCCGTGGCTATTGGCCACTTGAAGCCTCGATACCATTGCATCGGAAACAGCGGGACCATCTGATGCGCGTGCGTTCTGCACTCTATCATCCTCCATCTGAAAACCCAGTTCCATCTTGGACTCCGGCGTACCCACACGGAATGGACCGCCTGACGGTGTGGTCCCCGGGGGGTCTACCCAGTGTCGTTGCCGCTCGAACGGATAGCCAGGAAGAGGTACTCGCCGACGCGCTTCGCGTTGAGAGAAGGTTTGCCAGGAAACGGATACGCCCGCCAGCCAGAGGAGAAAGGCCCACCGGAGGGCCGGGCCCAGGACCTCCGTCGGGTCCGTCCCCACCCAATGGACGATCCCCTCCTTCAGGAGGAAGTAGAGGCCGGCGTTGAACTCGAAGTACCGGACGTAGAGGTTCACGGAGCTCCCCACCCGGTCCACCATCCCCGGAGACCAGAAGAACGCCGTGAGACCCAGGGCCGCCACCGCCAGGATCCCCAGGGCGGTGGCGGTCCTTCTCCAGCCCCAGAGGACGGCCGACCCCCGGGCCAGGAGGAGGCTCCAGGCGAAGGGGATGGCCTTCACCATCCCGGCCACCCCGAGTCCCACCCAGGCCGTCCAGGGACGCGCTGCCGTCAGGCCCCAGACCGCGAGACCCACCCCCAGGATCATGGCACCCTCGGTGTGGGCGTTGCCCGCCACCGTGACCAGCACCAGAGGATTCCAGGCGTAGAGGGCGAAGGGGGCGAGGGGACGGCCCAGGTTCCGCAGCGCCTGCAAGAGGAGGGCGGCGCCTCCCACCTCCATGAAGAGGATCGTGCCCTTCCATACGAAGAAGGCCCCGGGCCAGCCCACCCACGCATATGCGGCTCCGGCGGGGAGGAAGAGGAGCTGGGCCAAGGGAGGGTAGACGCTGTAGAACTCCGGGCTGTTCATCTCCCGGAAGAGGACCTCCCCATGCAGGTGGGCCAGGGCGGGGTCGGCAGGGGTGGCAGCGTAGGGGTTCAGCCCCTGGTAGGTGAGCCAGCCGTCCCAAATGTACCGGAAGGCGTCATCGGAAAGACCCGGGAGGATGGGGAAGAGGGCCAAGCGGAAGGCCACGGCCCAGACCAGAAGCACCCGGGGGTCTCCCAACCGGTCCGGGGCGCGGTGAAGGCCGTGGATGAGGACGGCGAACGCCAGCCCGTAGAGGGGGAAGAGGACGGGGAGGGCCTGGCGCTGAAGCCCCGTCCCCGACATGGCCAGAACCAGGGCCAGAAGAACCAGGGCGTGAGGGGACCAGAGGGGGTGGTTCTTGACCAACCGGGCGTGACTCCCTCCAGGAGGTGCGGGGCTGAGGTCGGGGAGGGCGCCGCCGCCCTCCCCGACCCGGATATCCTACAGGAGTCCCCTACCGCAGGGAACGGAGCTCCACTTGAAGGGGGGCCCCGACATACTCCTGCCTCACCAGAAGGTGAGGAGCCTCCTGCCGGAGGTTCAACACCAGCGGGGTGGGTCCCTGGCTCCCCTCCACTCGGAAGGTCTCGAAGGTTCCGGCCTCCACGGTGACCGTTTCCTCCCCCACCACCTGGAAGGGAATGGAGGTGGGCTCCCCGGACATGAGGTCGAAGACCAGGAGTGAGATCTCCGCTCCCTCCGTCAGCTCGGTGGTGGCCAGGACGTACTCGTCCATCCCGGGAAAGATGACTTCCGACGAGATGGCCTGATCGAAGCTCTGGCTGCCTCCGGCCTGAGGAGGCAGCTCCGCCTCGCCCACCAGGCGGCCGTCCTGAATCCGTAGCTCCGCTCGGACCTCCATCCCTCCCTGCCGGCTTTCCTGGATGAGGGAGACGGCCTCCATCTCCGGGTGGCTGAAGCGGAGCTCCTGCTCCTGGCTCATCATGGGGGAGTCCATCTCGGACCGGGAGACCCACACGTCCCCGTCTCGGTCCAGGGTGTAGGTGAGGGATCCGGCGTCGTCGCCCTGGAAGATGACGTCGTACGTCCGGGTCATGGGTGCCAGAAGGGAGGCATCTCCTCCATGGGTTCCCGAGCCTTCCAGGTCCTGCCGGGCCAAGGGGGAGCCTTCCACATCGAAGAGGTCCACGGGCCCCACCTCCTCCAGGAGGGGGAGGAGCTCGGTGGCATCGCCCACCACCACCACGGCCAGGCGATCGGGGTCCAGGTGTTCCCGGGCCACCCTCCGGACCTCCTCCGGGGTCACTTCCCGGATCCGTGCCGGATATTCCAGGAGTCGCTCCCGGGAGAGGCCCAGGAGTCGGTTTTCGGCGATCTGCCCCGCGATCTGAGAGGCGGTTTCGATGCTCAGGGGAAAGCTACCCGCCAGGTAGGAGATGGCCGCTTCCACCTCCTCGTCGGGGACCGGTTCGTCTCGAAGTCGCCGGAGCTGACCCAGGAGCTCCACCACCGTGCTGTCGGTGACCTCGGTGCGGACCTCCGCGCTGGCCAGGAGGAACCCGTCGTGGACGCGGCGAGCGAGCTGAGAGTAAGATCCGTACGTCCAGCCCCGCTCCTCCCGAAGGATGCGGAAGAGGCGGGAGTCGGTCCCTCCGCCCAGGACGCGGTTCATGACCTCCAGGGCGAAAAAGTCCGGATGCTCCGGGCCCGGGCTCAGGTGGCCCACGGCGATGGTGGCCTGGACGGAGGCGGGCCGGTGGACCAGGGAGATCCGGGTGTCACGCCGCTCCGGTGGGGCGGGAACCTCTGCCTCCGGCGGCGACTCTGCGGCCCAGTCTCCCAGGTGGCTTCGGGCCAGCTCCTCCACCTCCTGCAGGTCCACGTCACCTGCCACCACCAGGAGGGCTCCCTGGGGCCGAAGATGGGCGGCGTGGAAGTCCGCCAGATCGTCCCGGGTGATGGCCTCCACGGTGGCGGGTTCAGGGGAGGGGCCGTAGGGGTGGTCCTCCCCGTAGATGGTCCGGAAGAAGTGCCGGACTACGATCTGGGTGGGCTGGCCCTGCTGGGCCCGGAGGGAGGAGAGGGTTCGGACCCGCTCCAGCTCCACTTCCTCCTCGGGGAAGGTGGGGTTCCTCACCACGTCGGAGAGGAGGTCCATCCCCAGGTGCAGATGCTCGGCCAGCCCGCTCACCGAAACGGTGAAGAAGTCCCGCCCTGCCGAGGCGCTGAGGGAGCCCCCCACCCCTTCGATGGCCTCGGAGATCTCCTGAGCCGTCCGGGACTCGGTGCCCTGGGTCAGGACGGACGCGGCCATGGAGGCCAACCCCTCTTTTCCGGCCGGATCCCGGATGGAGCCGGCGGGGAAGTAGAGCCGGGCGCTGGCCACAGGCTGGTTCCGGTGTTCCAGGACGATGATCTCCAGGCCGTTCTCAAGAGAGCTCTCCTGGAACGAGGGAAACTCAAGAGGCCGCTCCGGGAGAGGTGGAGGGGGTTCCGTGGTCTGCCCGTGGAGCGGGACGGCCCCCCCGAAGATGAGCCCCGACAGGAGGAGGGGAATGCCAGGGCCCCTGGGTCGGACTACCTTGGTTCCGTTATCCATCGTTCCCCTCCTGGGTGGCAGGTCCCGTCCGGGTGATGATCACCGCCCGGTTTTCCGGTGATAGGTAGCGGGCCGCCGCCTCCATCACCGCCTCCTCCGTGACTTCCAGGTAGCCGTCCAGATCCCCGGCCAGCGCCTCCGGGGTTCCGTGGAAGTGGTTGTACCACTGGAGCGCCTCGGCTCGGCCCATGACGGTCTGTCGGCCCAGGATCTCCGAGGCACGTTGCCGGTTCCGGGCCCGTTCCAACTCCTCCTGGGTGACACCTTCTTCCGCGATCCGGGCCACCTCCTCGTCCATGAGCTCCAGGAGCCGCTCCGGCTCCACACCCTGGTTCGCCACCGCGAAGAGGACCAGCAGCCCGGGCCCCCGACGGAAGGAGGTGAAGCTGAGGGCGTCCAGCGCCGCCTGCTCCTCCCGGACCAAGCGTTGATGGAAGCGGGAGGTCTCGCCGGTGCCCAGGATGGAAGAGAGCACCGTGAGGGCGTAGCGGTCCGGGTGGTCCGCAGGGACGGCTCCGTAGGAGACCATGGTCGCCGGGAGGGTGGCGTTGGGGTCATGGATCTCCTCCTCCACCGGGAGGTGGGAGAAGGGATCCGTGCACTCCACCGGCGGCGGTGGTTCTCCAGCGGGGATGGGGCCGAAGTACTCCTGGATCAGCTCCCTGACCTGGCCGGGATCGAAGGCCCCGGCCACCGTGAGGGTGGCGTTCCCCGGAGTGTAGTAGGTCTCGTGAAACTCCAGGACCTCGTGCAGCTCCGCCGCATCCAGGTCCTCCATGGATCCGATGACGGAGTGGGCGTAGGCGAAGCAGCTCGCCGAGTCGTAGGGCGCGTAGTAGAAGGCCTGAAGTTGGGTGGTGCCGTACGGGTTGTTGTCGTAGCGTTGCCGGCGCTCCTCCTTCACCACCTCCACCTCCCGGCGCATGTTCTCTTCCGTGACCTGCAGGTTCTGGAGGCGCTCCGCCTCCAGCCAGAGCGCCAGGTTCACCCGCTCGGCGGGAAGGGTCTGGAAGTAGTTCGTCCGGTCCTCGGTGATGGAGGCGTTGAGGCTCCCGCCGGCCCGCTCGATCCGGAGCATGTGCTCCCCGGGCTCCACGTTTTCCGAGCCCTCGAACATGAGGTGTTCGAAGAGGTGAGCGAAGCCGGAGCGCCCGGGTCGTTCGTGCCGGCTTCCCACGTCGTACCAGAGGTTCACGGCCACCGCGGTGCTGACCGGGTCCGGAGCCAGGATGACCCTGAGTCCGTTTTCCAGCTCGTACATCTCGAAGGGGATGCTCCCCTCTCCTCCGCCGGCGCTCTCCGAGGTCTGGGCCGGGCTCGGGGCGGGGACCCCGGTAAGGGTGAACAGGATCATGGCGGCTGTGGCCAGCCGAATCCGGCTCGCGAGCATGAAGGTCGCCTCCATCAGGGGGGACGGTGTCGTCCAATTCATCCACGTCACTCCCTCCACTACGCCTGCCGGGTCTTTGGGGTTTCAGCCCTCCAGTGCCCAGCCCCCCCGGTGGATCGGGGCCGGCGGAGCGGCCTGGCCCCGACGCGCCGGCCTCTATACCGTGCACGCCACCGGTACGAAGTGAACCCCACGCCGAGGAACCAACCCCGAAAGGAGAGGAGATACGCCCACCATGTGCGGCCGATACTCGCTCACCGTGGACCAGGAGGCCCTCACCGCCGCCCTGGAGGTGGAGGTTCTCTTCCGCCACGAGCCTCGCTACAACATCGCACCTACGCAGACGGTGCCCGTGGTGGTCCGGGAGGAGGGGAGCCGCCTGCAGAAGGGCTTTCGCTGGGGACTCGTTCCCGGCTGGGCCGACGATCCGTCCATCGGGAATCGGATGATCAACGCCCGGGGGGAGACGGCGGCCGAGAAGCCCTCCTTCCGAGTGCCGTTTCGGCGGCGGCGGTGTCTGGTTCCCGCCGACGGCTTCTACGAGTGGAAGAAGGAGGATGGAGGAAAGGTCCCCTTCTGGATCCACCGGGAGGGTGGGGGGATCCTCACCTTCGCAGGGCTCTGGGACCGGTGGGAAGGGGAAGACGGCCACGCCCTGGAAACCTTCACCATCGTCACCACCGAGGCCAACGAGCTCCTCCGGCCCATTCACCGGCGAATGCCCGTGATCCTCTCGGCCGGTGGAGCCCAGCGCTGGCTGGATCCCGCCGCCGGGCGTTCCGAGCTTCAGGCTCTGCTGGCACGGGCCCCGTCGGAGGTTCTGGACGTCCGGGAGGTCTCTACCCATGTGAACTCGCCTTCTCACGACGATCCCGGTTGCATCCAGCCGGTGGGGGAGGGGTGATGGGTTGGGGACCGGGTGTTCCGGCGGGATGGGCATGACGGAGCGGGGGCTGGCCATCCTCCTGGCCTTCGGATCCGGGTTCGTGGTCCTGGCGGTGGAGCTGGTGGGAGCCCGGATCCTGGGCCCGACCTTCGGCATCTCCGTGGTGCCCTGGACGGCGGTGATTTCCGTGGTGTTGGCGGGGCTCGCCCTGGGGAACTGGGTGGGTGGGCGCCTGGCCGACGGAGTGGGAGCCGGCGGACGCCCCCTCCTCCACTGGATCTTCCTGGCCGGAGCCGGTGCCGTCGTCTTTCCCCTTCTGGGGGAGAGCCTTACAAGCCCCCTCTTCCGCTCCCTGGGGACGGTGGGGGGTGTCCTGATCTCGTCCCTCCTCCTCTTCGGGCCCGCCGCCGTACTCCTGGGGTGTGTGGTGCCCTATCTGATCCGGCGCGTGACCCGGAGCCTGGAGGAAGTGGGGACCCGCACCGGGGACATGGGAGGGGCCGCCTCGGCGGGCTCCATCGCCGGGACCCTCACCACCGGTTTCGTCCTCATCCCCACCTTGCCAGTGGACGGGATCCTCATCATGTCCGCCGGAGCCCTCGTGGTCCTGGCCGGAGTCGCGCGTTGGCTGGAGGGGCGGCTCCGGGCCCGCTCACGCTCCGAACGAGGAACCGCCCCGACCCTGGGGTGAGGGCGGGGGCGGTTCCGGGGGGCGCAGCTCTTCAGGCGAGTTCGGCTCCCCTGGACGACCGGGTCAGCGCCGGGGCGTCAGCGGCTTCCAGGGCCGCCCGGGCCGCCGCCCTGCCCCTGACCGCCGCCTGCTCCCTCATGGGGTTGGTCCTGGGAAGTGGCCGCACCGTTCGATTCCACCTCGTTGACCTCGATGACGTGCACTCTGGAGGACTGGAACCGAGGCTTGTGGATCTCGCAGGTGGCTTCGAACTCTCTCCCGTCGTCCTCGAAGGTGCCGCTCCAGTAGGACCGGCCGTGCTCCAGGCGGAAGGTGTTGGATCCGGTTTCCGCGAACCACGCGTTCACGGTCCAGCCCCCGGTGACGGCCTCGCTCACGTAGTCGGCGTCCTCGTCGCGGACCCAGCGCCCGTCCTTCCGGACCTGTCGCCAGATCTCCACGCGTTCCAGCCCCAGATCCCGGGCCCGCAAGGCCAGCCAATCCCCCGACGGGTTGTCCATGGAGAACCCCTGTCTGTGACCTTCCGGATCTTCCGCGACGAGGTTGCAATGCCACCACTCCCCGTCGGCGGTGCTTCTCCGGTCGTGGTAGAACCTCCAGTCCGGGAAGCTCTCCGGGTTGAACACGGCTCCCTGCCCGTGCTCGGAGAAGCTCGCCTCAAGGTCGCCGGGGTCTATGCCCGGGGCGTCCTGGGTGGGGACATCGGCGCACCCGGCTGCGAGGAAGAGGCCTCCGATGGCCAGGGCGGTAAGGGTTCGGACCTTCATGGATCCTCCTGTGTGGCGTGGGCGCGACATTCCGCTGGTTGCGCCTCCGTGGGCCAATATACACCCGGTGCGCTGCGATCCCCAGGGCCTTCCGG
>SKZC01000207.1 GCA_007127575.1 Gemmatimonadota bacterium | reverse complement strand
GGAGAGCCCGCTCGGCCTTTTCCCAACTGGACCTCTACATGGTGGGAACCAAAGCGGAAAGAGAGTCTTTGAACTCTTTCAACAGACCCCCGATGCCCCGAGCCGCCTGTATGATGGAATCGAGGAGGGCATCGATAGCGTCGAACATCTGCTTGAGCCACCCACGAATGCCGAAGGGACTCAGCGGCGAGCGGTTCCAGACATCACCCCACCGACTGGCAATGTGATCGATGACCTGGAACTTGAACCTCAAGGCGTTTCCGGTCAGTCCATGTTCGAGGAGAGTCGAATCTTCGATCTCATCAATGGCGGACACTAGCCTTTCACGTGCACCCTCCATGTCGAGGCGCAACGCCTCAGAGGCGCCTTCGGCCAGCTCGTGGTTTCCTCCCCAGAGGAAGCCGAAGTCCTCTTGGTCGTCCACGACGTAGCTGAGGAACTCCACGGCTCGTTGGACGAAGATCTTGAGCTGGCTCTTACCGGGATTTTCGGTCGAGGCCAAGTCTTCGAATGAAATCTCCATGTACCACCTCCCTGTCGGGTCACCATAGCGTCTCGGCTCTACGGTGCGTGTGGTGGGCGGGTCACCTCCCGGCCCTCACACGGCATTGTGTATGTTCCACGCTGCCCTGAGGAAGAAAACCATTCCGGCAACGAGCCCACCGGATGCCGTCACGGCGTCGAGCACGACTCCGGGGGTCCAAGCCCCCTCAACCGCAGCCCACGGGTCCACGAAAATGCCCTGCGCCAGGAGGAAGGTGAACGCAACAAACGCAAGTCATAGGTTCCTCACTCCCTGCCTTCCGGACCGGAATGCCTCCCTTGCCTTGTTTTCTGCCTCCTCGTTTCCGGCTTCGAAGTGAGCGATCGCGCTCTGTTTGCTTTGACTCACCCACCTCAGGAGAAAGGTCGCCGCTGCGAAGGACAGTGAGGCCAGCGCGATCGCTAAGGATGCGTTGATGACGGGGTCCGCAGACTGCCACACCTCCAGGAGCGTCATGATTCCTCCAGGGCATAGGTTGGTCTACGCACGGCGCGAATCGTCGGGAGACTCTGACCCCCATGGGAGACGACTTTCAGCGCGTCCACCCCTTCCCTCACCACCGTCATGGGGCACCTCCTTTTCTTCGCTGGGAGGCAGCGACTTCCGGAATGCGGAGGCCAGGCTCGCCCACTCTCTCTGGAAGGCTTCGAGGTCGGTGGCGAGGAGCCGCTCGCACCGCCGGTTGAACTTGACCACCGAGTCCGTCACCACGTCCCGGTAGAACCGGTCCTGGAGCAAGCCCACGTTCGTCAGGAACTCGCGCTCCTGCTTGGTGAGAAGGTGTTCGTTCAGGAAACCGCTGAAGGCGGCTCCCCAGTTGACGAGGACCAGCCCCCCTGCAACGGCGGCGGCCTGCGAATCCGCCAGGGCCTCAGCTGCAACCCACATCCCAGCACCGGATCCGAGAGCCACGGATAGGAGGAAGAAGAAGCGCCGCCGGACCCGTCGTTGGACCTGCGGAAGGATGACGTCTCCGATGTCCAGGAGGGAAAAGACCCGGTCCTGGGTCATGGCGGGATCGCGCAGTTCGGCTTGGAGAACTTCAGTCAATCGGGACGAGACGTCCTCGAACGACTTCTGTAGCGTGCGGTACTCGGATTTGCGACCCAGGTAACCCAGGGTCTGCATCACGTTCGGCACCACCGACACGGCGACCCCGATGATCGCCAAACCCAATGCAGAAAGCTCGATCACCATCGCCCCCCCTGGTCAGAACTCCCCCCTCGCCCTCGACGGCTTCCCACCATTCACCCC
Source organism: Gemmatimonadota bacterium (assembly GCA_007127575.1). Taxonomy (GTDB): domain Bacteria; phylum Gemmatimonadota; class Gemmatimonadetes; order Longimicrobiales; family Gaopeijiaceae; genus SKZC01. Next base: position 5,920 of record SKZC01000207.1, on the reverse strand, counting down.
GGACACGGGGCGCGCAACGACTTTTTCCGCCCGGCGAAGAGCCACAGTTGGCGTGGAGAGTAGGAAGCCGTCTGAATCGGCTTGGGATCCTCGGTGGGGCGAGGGTTGAAAGGAGGGTGATTCCTCCGGAGCGGGGCCACCTCAGGGCCGCGGCGGTGGATACACGCCTGGGCCTCGGAGGAGGTGTTGACGAAACGCCCTACCAGCCGCCCCAGTTCGCCAGATCCAGGGGTGCCAGGAGGTCTCGGGTCAGATCGTTGGAGACCCCCTGATGGCCCTCGGAGAGCCGGCTCCGGACCCAGGAGAGAAAGGAGTCGGAGGCGGCGAGAGCACTCCAGGTCCTTACCGAGCCCTCGGTCATCAACGCGTGGAGGCCGGCGTACTCAGGCTCGTCCTGGATGGCCACCGGGCTATAGTCGCACATGATTGGGAAGACGCCCATGAGGTCCTGGAGCGTTCTTCCAAGCGCATCCAGGCGCCGTTCACGGGCCCGGTACTCCCCCTCGTTACTCGCGTCCGACTTCTGAAACACCTGGAGACCTTCCCCGAACCCGATCTGCGCGTCTCCGTCGCTTCTCACCTCGAAGAGCGGACTAAAGCCACGATAGCGGTAGCGTGCGAAGCCCGAAGCCCACGAAGCCCGACCACGGCCGATGGTCTCCGCGAAGACACCCTTGTGGTTCAAACGCCCCCACGCATCGGCATAGGGAAACTCCTCGTCACCGCCGATGATGCCCGCATAGTCCTTCAGGACGATGGCGTTGTAATTGGTGTTCGTGGAGGCGAGCCACTCCTTCGTCCCACAGGCGGCGAAGCACAAACGCTTCTGCACGCCCGGCTGTCCCTTTAACCACACCGGGTACCTGCGCCCGTACTGTGAGCCTGCCCAGTATCCGGTTTCCGGAGAACCCACCTCCACGCGCATGCCCTCCATCATGCCAAAAGAGACCGAGGGAGCAGCCGACATCGTCTCCGGCAGCGGGATAGAAGAGCCGACGGTTTACTCCCGTATCCATCGTGAGGAGTTCGGTTCGAGCGGCGCTGATCTTGCGCTGTGGCAAATGGGCGCTCCTGGCTCACTCATGGGCGGCCGTGCGGGCTCCAAGTTCTGCCCGCCAACCATCTCATGAGCGACCCGGGAGCGCAACAATCGCTCGACTCTATGGGCCCCAGCAGAGCAGGAGACCCCCTGAACAGCGGCAGGCATGGCGACCATGTCGAGCACAGACTTGGGGAGTAGAAGGGACGGGAGCGAAGGGCGGAAGGCCGAACGGGGAAACCTTCCGCCCTCTCCCCATCCGCATCATCCGGGAGGGACCGATCCCGTCCCGGGATGCCCGGATGTGGTTCACCTCAGAGCAGGCGCCATGGCCCACCGGGCACCGTACCAGATCTCCCGCACGTCCCGGGTCAGTTCGGCGACCCGGTCCGACACCTCCTCCTTCACCTCAGAGAACTCGGGAGCGTCCTCGGGGATTTCGGAGACCCGACCGATCTCGGCGCGGAGCGCCTCGACCTCGGCGTGGAGTCGTTCCACCCGCTGCGGGTCCACCATGTCGATCATGGCCTCTTCCGCTCGGGCCAACTGCCCTTCGACCTCTTCCAGGTCCGCCCTCAGGCGCTCCAACTTCTCTTCCGCCTTCACGGAGAGCTCGCTTCCATCCGAGGTAAGCTCGAGTTCAGCCCGGGCGACTTCCGCCTCGAACTCGGCCAGGTTCCCCGACGCCTCGGCACGCACCCCGCGAGCCTCATCGGCGTCTGCCGCTTGCTCCGCCGACTGGAGCCTCTGAAGCGTCACCCGCACGTCCTGCTCCAGGTCGTCGATGCGGCTGGAGATTTCCTCCCAATGCTCCTCCTGACCCTCCCTCAGGTCCTCCTGAACGTTCCGGAGGTTCGCCTGAAGGATCTGGATGGAGGACTCCACATCCGTGCGGAACGCCCCGAGCTGTTCCCGAACCTCGTCCGGGTTTGGTCCTTCCTCTTCTATCGGCTCATCCGCTTCGCCGCAGCCGGCGGCCACGATAAGCGAGATCGACAAAGCCGCCATCAGCCTCATGGTCTTCATTGCAACCTCCTCCGGTGGTTTCGTTGCCTCGGAGGGCGGAGGACGGGCCGGCACTCACGAGCCGACCCGCCCCCATCCCGAAGGTCAGGTTTCGTCAGCGCCGGTTTAGCGGCGCTCCTCGACCGTGACCTCTCCGACACACAACGCTGCCTCTCCGGTGATGGTGACCTCCCAGTCACCCGGCTCGGCGGCGCCGGTGAGAAGCATCAGGGTGACTTCCGTGTCCGCCGATTGATCCCACCCATCGACCTCTAGCCCGCTCTGAGGATCGACCAGGACCTCGAGAATCGGCCCCGGGTCTTCGGAGACGGACGCCTCAACGACTACATTCCCCTCGTCGACGTGTACCGCGTCGGGATTGAGCGACACCTCGCATTGCTGCGCCTCGGCCTGCGCCTCCACGGGAGCCGGAGCCGGAAGCTGGAGGGCGAGAAGGAATACGCCCAGTGCGAACCAGAGCGAATAAGCCCCGACGTTCGCGGTCCGTGAGTGTTGAGTTGCGACGTTCATGTTTGAACCTCCCATGCATCCTGGAGCCACAACGGACTCCAGGGTGCCCTACGGTGGCCCGAGCCCTGTCGGCCCGGAGCCGGATCAGAGGGATCCGGCAATTTTGTGGAAATCACAAGGTTCGTGCCAAACGCGCTATATCTACATAAACCATAGTTACTACATGACTTACAACGCCACCCAAGGACGCCCCCGCTCCGAGCCCCGCCCCAAAAAAGCGGGAAATCACTCCGCGGGGCCGGACCATCTTCCTCGGTGGTGGGCAAGGTTCAGGGCCGGGGCGGCGAAACCATGACCCGGGTACGAGCCAGATGAACCTTTTGGCGGTGAACAACACCCTGGCGTCCCTGGCCCTGGCGGGCGGGGCCGCCGGGCTGATGGTCCTGGCGATGATGGCCATGGCCCGGGGCCGGGCATTCCTTCAGGGGGAGGTTTGGGGGCACGGCCGGCTCCTCCTGGCCCTGGCATGGTCGGTTTCCGTCGTGGCCACGGCGGGAAGTCTCTACTATTCGGAGGTGGTGGGCTTCGTACCGTGCCTCCTCTGTTGGTATCAGCGGATCGCCATGTACCCCCTGGTATTCGTTCTGGGGGTGGCGACGCTCAGCGGAGACGCGAGGGCGTGGCGCTACGCCCTGCCGCTTTCCCTGGTGGGTCTCCTCATTGCCGCCTACCACGTCACGATCCAGTTCCGCCCCGCAGTGGAGGTGCTAGCCTGCGCGGATGACGTGCCCTGCACGGCCCGCTACGTCAGCGCCTTCGGCTTCGTCTCCATCCCGGTGATGGCCGGAGCCGGCTTCATCCTCATCTCGGCGCTGGTCCTATCCGCCCGCTGGGCGGAGGGAGAGTCCGCACCTGAGATGGAAGGCTGAGCCCGGCGGGGGAAGAGGCGGCAGCCCCCCCCTGTCCCACCGCCGTGCGCTCCGTACATTGCCTGGATCCCGGTGCCACCTCGCCAAGGAGACCGACCCCATGAGCCACCGCGCCCTCTCCCACGGACCCCACCGCTGGGCCCTGACCCTGGGACTTGTCCCGCTCCTCCTCCCCCTCCTCACCCCCGGAGTCGGCGCCCAGGAGGTGGAATACCACGAATACGAAGGCACGTACTCCATCATTGCCCGGGACGCCGAGACCGGTGAGCTGGGGATGGGAGTGCAGAGCCGAGCCTTCGCCGTGGGCTACCGGACGTGGACGGCAAAGGGCGGGGTGGCCATCTTCGCCCACCAGGCCGCCTCCAACCCGTACTACGGGCGAGTGGGGATGGAGATGCTCCTGGCCGGCCTCCCCCCGGAGGAAGCGCTGGAGCGCCTCGTCCGGAGCGACGTGGAGAGCCACCGGAGGCAGGTGGCCATCCTGGACGCCCAGGGACGGACGGCAGCCTTTACCGGAGACTCCACCAGCCAGTGGCACGGCCACCACTGCGGGGAGAACTACTGTGCCCAGGGAAACACCTTGGAAGGCCCCGAGGTGGTGGAAGCCATGGCCCGTTCCATCGAGGGCTCGGTGGGGGATCCGCTGGCGGACCGGCTTCTGGACGCCCTGGACGCTGCCGAGGCGGCGGGCGGCGACCGCCGGGGGATGCAGTCGGCGGCCATGATCGTGGTGAACCCCCTCCAGGGTGCCGGCGACTACTCGGATACGGTCCTGGACATCCGCATTAACGATCACCCTGTCCCCCTGGTAGAACTCCGTCGACTCCTCACGGTCTTCCGCTCCCGAGGGGTGATGGCGGAGGCCCACCGCCGGTTCGACGACGGGGAACGGGAGGAAGGACTTCGGATGATCCTGGAGCTCGTGGACGAGATCCCGGAGAAGGACCAGGTGTGGGTAGGATTGGCCGCCATGTACGTGAAGATGGACCGCCGAGAGGACGCACTTGAGGCCCTATCGAAAGCTTTGGAGATCAACCCCCGAAACCGGAACTACCTCCCGACGGACCCGGACTTCGAGGCCCTCCACGACGATCCCGCATTTGGGGAGCTCATGGACATGGCTGAGGGCACCGCCGATCCAGAGGGGGAGTGATGGACCGTCGAACCAAAGCGCTCTTCGCCGATCGAGAGTCTCCGGATCGGGAAGTGGCGTACCAGGCGTTGGAGAGCCTGTGGGAGCTCACGGAGGAGCCGGTGGACTGGGCCTACGAGGTCTGGGACCAGCTCCTGAGCGATCTCACGCACCGCGAAGGAAGCACCCGGGCGTTCTCCGCGCAGCTCCTCACCCGCTTGGCCATCAGCGACCCCGAAGGCCGAATGCTGTCGGACTTTCCGAAGGTGGCCGCCGTCATGGAGGACGAGAAGCCCGTGACGGCTCGACACACCCTCCAGTCGCTTTGGCATGTCGGTCTGGCGGGGCTCAAGCAAAGGGTCCTCGTGTTGGAGGCCCTGGAGACCCGGTTCCGAACATCGGGTGGAACCCGACGCGGGTCCGTGGTCCGACGGGATGTCATGACCGGCCTGGGGCAGCTCTTCCAGGCGACGAATGACGATCAGGTGAAGGCCCGAGCCCACGCCCTTCTGGACGAGGAGTCGGACGAAAAGGAGCGCAAGAAGCAAAGGGCGGCGTGGAAGAAGGCGAAGGGAGGCAGCCCCGATGATTGACGTTACCCGGCAGGTGGACGCGGTGCAGCGGCACACCGGCACCCGGGACGTGGACGCCGGCGAAGCGAGAACCGTGCTGGTGGGCCAGAGCTACGAGACCACCCCCTCGGACCTCTGGGAGGCATGCACCAGCCCCGAACGGTTGTCGGAGTGGTTCGTGCCCGTGACCGGGGATCTGCAACTGAACGGCCGGTTCCAGCTCGAGGGCAACGCAGCCGGCACCATCCAGGAGTGCGACCCTCCCAACGGCTTCGCCGCCACCTGGGAGTTCGGCGGCGCCGTGAGCTGGATCCAGGTACGGTGCACGCCCGAGGATTCGGATCGGGCGCGATTGGAGATCGAGCACATCGCCCTGCCCGACGAGCACTGGGATCAGTTCGGTCCCGGCGCCGCCGGAGTCGGGTGGGATCTCGCGGCTATGGGGCTCGCCTTGTACCTGAAAAGCGGGCGCCCACCCGACCCGGAGGCCGTGGAAGCGTGGATGGCATCCGCCGCGGGAAAGCGTTTCATCCAGCTCAGCGGCGAGCGCTGGAACGAAGCCGATGTGGCGGCGGGAACGGACCCGGATACGGCGCAAGGCCGGGCGGATCGGACCGTGTCCTTCTATACCGGCGGGTGAGGCGGCGGGGGCCCTAGTACCTCGTTGCGGAAGTCCGCGTACATTCGAGCGCCGCCGCATCCGCTCCAGCGTCGTTGCTCCTCCTCGACGTAGCGCTGCTATGCCTCGTCGTCGCGCCTACCTGGAGCGGCG
>SKZC01000083.1 GCA_007127575.1 Gemmatimonadota bacterium | reverse complement strand
GGGCGCCGGAAACCCTTTTCGTCCCACCTCTGCCCTGGTTATGGTGAAGGGAGGGAGGAGGGTGAGTCGGCCCTCACCGCAGCCATCTTTATCCACCCGCAGGAGGAATCATGAGCTCCATGGACCGTCGAACCGCCCTCAAGACCGCAGGAGTCCTGGGAGTGGGCGCCGCCGCCGGATGCACCTCGACGGCTTCGGCGGAGGACCAGACCACCCGCCCGTTCCAGGTGCCGGAAACCACGGTCCCCGTGCTGGGCCGCGAAGAGGTCTTTCCCGTGCGTCGGATCTACTGCATGGGACGGAACTACGCCGCCCACGCCATCGAGATGGGGTCGGACCCGGACCGGGAACCCCCCTTCTTCTTCCAGAAGCCCACCGACTCCGTCCAGCTCGTGGAGCCCGGGCGAACGGCGGACCACGCCTATCCCCCTCTCACGGAAAACTACCACTACGAAATTGAGCTGGTGGTGGCGCTGAAGGGAGGAGGTCGAAACATCCCGGTGGAGGCGGCGCTAGACCACGTCTACGGCTATGCCGTGGGACTGGACATGACCCGTCGAGATCTGCAGCGGGCCATGGGGGACGAGGGAAAGCCCTGGGAGATCGGGAAGAGCTTCGACGACTCCGCGGTGCTGGGCCCTCTCCACCCTGTGGAGGAGGTGGGCCACCGCCTGGAGGGAACGATCCGCCTCCAGGTGAACGGGGAGACGAAGCAGGACGCCGACCTGGAGCAGATGATCTGGAACGTGGCGGAGCAGATTCACCACATCTCCCAGGGCTCCGAACTGAAGCCCGGGGACATGATCTACTCAGGCACCCCGGAGAACGTGGGTCCCGTGGTCCCCGGCGACCTCATGGAGGGCTATATCCAGGGCCTGGAGGAAATCACCGTTCGGGTGGTCTAATACCTCGTTGCGGAAGTCCGCGTACATTCGAGCGCCGCTGCATCCGCTCCAGCGTCGTTGCTCCTCCTCAACGTAGCGCTGCTATGCCTCGTCCTCGCGCCTACCTGGAGCGGCGCTTCGACGCTCTCGGTGTTAACGCGGACTTCCGCAACGAGGTACTAACCTCCCGACCAGAGGCCCCGGCCCCCGATAGGCGTCAGCCCACGTCGGCCGCCACCTTCTTCACCGCCTTGAGCTCAGGCCCGGAGCCCCCATAGTCCCGGTGCCGCTTGCCCAGCCAGAGGGCGAGGCCGAGCCAGAGAGCCGAGACAGGGACCATGGCGAAGGCCACGGCGGACAGCCCCAGGCCCATCCACACCATCATCCCGTGATGGGACCAGGCGCCCACCTGATCGCCCAGGCGGTAGACGAAGGTGTCGTTGAAGTTCTTCGCCTTCCACTTGTCCGTACGGGGAAGCACCGTGTACAGGACCTCCCGAGCCGGGCGCTGGATGGCGAAGTTCGACGCCCGCCTGAAGACCTGGAAGAGCACCACCACGATGAGGACGGGGGCCATCCCCAGGATCCCGAATCCGATGAGGCTCACCACCGGGAGAAAGGAGAGGGCCAGCCCGATCCCCAGCCAGCGAAGAATCCGGCCGGTGAGGAACACCTGGGTGATGAGAGTCATGGACTGCACCGCCACCTCCATGTAGGCGAAGAGGCGGGTTTGGCCATCGGGATCATCGGGGTAGTTCAGATCCACGATGTGCATAAGGTGAAACCAAAGGAAGGTGGACACGATGGTGAAGAGGGCCATGAAGGCGGCGATCCCCAAAAGGTAGGGTGACCGCAGGACGTTCTTGATCCCCTCCAACACTCCCCCCCCGATGACCTCGTCGGCCCGCTCCTCCGCCGGCGCCTCCTCCAGAACCCGCTGGTCCGCCTCCGACTCCGGGTCGTCCGCCACCACTCGGGCCAGACGACCTTCCTGCCGGGATAGGTAGTGGGACGCCCAGCTCGCCGCCTCCAGGAGGGCCGCAGAAATGAGGAGCATGTTCACCGTCCCGAACAGAGCCACCAGGCTTCCGGTGATGGTGGAGCCGGTGATAGCCCCCACCGTCCCCCCCACCGCTACGAACCCGAAGAGCCGCTTCCCCTGGGACGGGTGGTAGGTGTCCGTCATGAACGACCAGAAAATGGACACCACGAAGAGATTGAAGACACTGGTCCAAATGAAAAAGAAGCGGGCTACCCAGACGCTCTGGTCCGCATCGGCGAACTGAAAGAGGAGATAGAAGGCCACCAGGTTCAGGATGAAGAACCGGTAGATCCATCTCACGAAGACGCGGCGGGGAAAAGTCTTGACCATGTAGGTGAAGACCGGGTGCAGGATCAGCATCCCCAGAAGCGTGCCCGTGAAGAGCCAGGCCAGGTTATCCACTCCCCCGGCAATCCCCATGGCGTCCCGGATGGGCCGGATGACGAAGTAGGCCGCCAGGACGAAGAAGAAGTAGGCGAAGGACCATCCCAGAGCAGCCACCTCGCCGTCCCGGACGTCCACCGTCTTCTTGAGAAGCCTTCCCATCGCTGTGCTCATGCCCCTCTCTCTCGATTCCTGGACGAACCCCGGGCCCTCCACTCGTGCGCCTCAGCCACGGCGAGGTAGAGTACCTCCACGCACCGACTGCCGCCATGGGGGGAAGCCTCAATCGTTGACCCTTGCCTTTTCCTCCCCGGGCTCGAATGGTACGGGTGTGGACCGGTGGCGGGGAAGTGGGCTCGACCTCCGTTCCCGTCGGCCGCCGACAGCCAGGAGACGACCATGGACCGTCCTCAGGGTATCGCCGTCACGGGCTTCGCCACCCTCCTCCTCCTCTTGGCCATCCCGGAAGGCCAGGGAGCCCCGCCGACGGGATCCGCCGAGGAGATGGCCCACGCCGCCTCCGGCTTCCTGGAGGTCCTCACCCCGGACCAGAGGGCGGCGGCGCACTTCTCCTTCCAGGATCAGGAGCGCTTCAACTGGCACTTCATCCCCCGGGAGCGGCGGGGACTTTCCCTGGGAGAGCTCACCGACGAACAGAGGGAGCGAACCTCCACTCTGCTGGAGAGCGGGCTCAGCCAGGAGGGGTACCTCAAGGCCAGCACGATCATGGAGCTGGAACTGGTCCTCCGGGAGCTGGGAGGAAACCCGGACGTCCGGGACCCGGACCTCTACTACGTCTCCATTTTTGGAGAACCGGGCGGCAGTGCCCCCTGGGGTTGGCGCTTCGAGGGCCACCACCTCTCCCTGAACTTCACCGTGGTGGACGGCGCACCGGTGGCGTGGGCTCCGGCATTCTTCGGTGCCAACCCCGCTCAGGTGAGGGAGGGGTCCCGTGAGGGGCTCCGGCCGTTGGCGGCGGAGGAGGACCTGGCCCGGAGCCTGGTGCGCTCCCTGAGCCCGGAGCAGCAGGACGTGGCCGTGGTGGACACGGAGACGCCGAGGGACATCATCACCGGGAACGCGCTCCAGGTAGACCCCCTCTCTCCCGCAGGCATCTCGGTAGCGGAGCTCAGCTCCCAACAGGTGGACCAGCTCGTCCTGCTTCTGGACGAGTACCTATCCCGGATGGCGGATGACCTGGCCCGGGAGCGGAGGGAGCGGATCCAGGCCTCGGGCCTCTCCGAGGTGGGGTTCGTCTGGGCCGGATCTCTCCAGCCGGGGGAGCCGCACTACTATCGGATCCAGGGGCCCACGTTTCTGGTGGAGTACGACAACACACAGAACGAGGCGAACCACATTCACTCCGTCTGGAGGGACTTCGACGGGGACTTCGGACGAGACCTCCTACGGGAGCACTATGAGGAGGCTCCACACCCTCACTGAGGAACGCGGGACGACGGTTCTGAAGGGTTGCCCTGGACCCCTTGGAGCACTTGGTCCGTAGTAGGGGGACGACACAGAGCCATGGGACTCACGCGCCGGGGGGGCCAGGATGAGTAGAGCTGCGGTGACGGTGGAGAGTAAGGAAACGTTCCTCCATCGAGGGGTGCGACGCGTTCCCTCGGCCCTGCTCCTGGCGTTGGCCTCCCTCGCTGTCGCCTCATCGTCTCAGGCCGCGTCCCCGGACGGGGCCGTCCAGGCGGCTCCCGCTTCATTCTACTCCGATCAGCCTCAGGAGCCGGGGGTGGCGCTGGTGACGGGGTCCACGTCGGGGTTGGGGCGAGAGGTAGCCCTCCGCCTGGGGTCCGAAGGCTTCCACGTCATCGTCCACGGGCGAAACCTGGAGCGAGGAATGGAAGTGGTGGAGGCCATCCGGGGGTCCGGAGGGTCCGCATCCTTCTACCCCGCCGACCTGGCCTCTCTGAACCAGGTTCGGGAGCTGGTGAACACGGTGGTGGAGAACTACTCCCGGCTGGACCTGCTGGTGAACAACGCCGGGGTGTGGCTGGAGGCGGAGGACGGCCGGGTTTTGAGCGAGGATGGCTACGAGCTCCATTTCCAGGTGAACTACCTTTCCCATTACCTCCTCACGGACCTCCTTCTCCCTCGCCTCCTGGAGAGCGCCCCGGCCCGGGTCGTGAACGTGGCCTCGGCGGCCCAGCGCCCCATCGATTTCGACGACGTCATGTTGGAGGAGGGCTACACCGATGGAGGTGGCTACGCCCAAAGCAAGCTGGCCCAGATCATGCACGCCTTCGATCTGGCCGAAGAGCTGGACGGCACCGGAGTCGTCGTGAACGCCCTCCATCCCGCCACCTTCATGGACACGGAGATGGTCCTCTCCCGGGGAGCGGAACCCCGAAGCTCGGTGGAGGAGGGTGCGGAAGCGGTGATGCAGCTCCTTCTGGACGAGGAGGTGGGGTCCGGCGGATACTATAACGGCGTGGATCCTGCTGAGGCCCACGAACAGGCGAACGATCCGGAGGCCCGGACGCGCCTGCGGGAGATCAGCGACGCCCTGGTGGCAACCGGCGCCTGACCCCACCGGCTTGGAGTCGATGAACGGCTCCTCACCTCCCTCACTCCAGGAGAACCGAGATGGACGACGGGATCGACTTCGGGGCCACCACCCAGGCCCTCATGGACCGAACCGCCGAATGGGGCATGAGCGCCCTGGGAGCTCTCCTCGTCCTTTTCGCCGGCGCCTGGGTAGCTCGCCGGATCCGGACAGTCCTCCAAACTCGAATGGGAGTCACCGGGGTGGACGCCACCCTGGTTCCCTTCGCGGCAGGCCTCGTCTACTGGGGCCTCATGGCCTTTGTGATCATCGCCGTCCTGGGGATCTTCGGGGTTCCCACCGCCTCCTTCATCGCAGTAGTGGGTGCCGCCGGCTTGGCGGTGGGCCTGGCCCTGCAGGGGACCCTGGCCAACTTCGCCTCCGGAGTTATGCTCCTGGTGTTTCGTCCCTTCTCGGTGGGTCACTGGGTGGAGGTGGCGGGCACCGCCGGCACGGTGAAGGAGATCGGGATTTTCTCCACAACCCTTCACACCGGAGACAACGTGAAGGTGGTGGTCCCCAACTCCCAGGCCTACGGGCAGGTTATGAAGAATTACTCGGCCAACGATACTCGCCGGGTGGACCTGGTGATGGGCGTCTCCTACGATGACGACCTGCAGGTGACCCGAGACACCATCCTGCAGATCCTGGGTTCCGATGATCGCGTCCTTTCGGAACCGGCCCCGACGGTGGCGGTCCACGAGCTGGGGGACAGCTCCGTGGACTTCGTAGTCCGTCCATGGTGCAACGCCTCCGACTACTGGGCGCTCCGGTGGGACCTGAACCGCCGGTTGAAGGAGGGTCTGGAAACGGCGGGCTGCTCCATCCCCTATCCACAGCGAGACGTTCACCTTCACAAGCTGGAGTAACCCGCCTTGTCCTCTCATCGGGTGGAATACCGCCCCAGCTTTCAGGCCATGGCGGAGAGCCTGGCCGAAGTCCTCATCGTCGCCGACGAAAAAGGGAACCTCCGCTACGTAAGTCCCACCATCGAGCCGCTCCTGGGACACCCTTCGGAGGAGCTCCTGGACCGAAATGGCTTTGAATTCGTGCACCCGGAGGACCGGGAACGGCTCCGGGAGGACTTTCAGGTGCTCGTGGAGGGGGGAGAGCTCCCGGGCCCCAGCCTGATCCGGCTCGTCCATCGTAGCCAGGAGATCCGGCATGTGGAGGCCTCCGGCCGTAACCTCCTGGACGATCCGGAGGTTGAAGGGGTGGTGGTCACCCTTCGAGACGTCACGGATCGGGTGGAGATGGAGGAGCGGCTTCGGGAGGCGCAGAAGCTGGAAGCGGTAGGTCGTCTCGCAGGGGGAATCGCCCACGACTTCAACAACATCCTCACCGCCATCAAGGGCCACGCCGAGCTTCTTCTCACGGACCTCCCGCCAGGACACCCCCTTCGGCCCGACGTGGAAGAGATCCGATCCGGGGCCCGGAGGGCGGCGGAGCTCACGGAGAGCCTCCTTTCCTTCAGTCGAAGGCGCGTCCTCATCCCCAAAGCTTTGGATCTGGCCGAGGTGGTCCGGAGTCAGGAGAGTGAGATTCGCCGACTTCTGGAACCCGGAATCGAGCTGGAGCTCGAGCTGTCCCAGGAGTGCCGGGTCCAGGCGGACCCCCGTCCCATTTCCCAGATCATCCTTCACCTGGTGGAGAATGCCACGGATGCCATGCCTAACGGCGGCACCCTCCGGATCCGGGTGCACCGGATCCAGCACCCGGAGGGTCCCCGCGTCTCCCTGGAGATCTCGGACACGGGGCACGGAATGGGCGAGGAGGTCCGAAACCGGATCTTCGAGCCGTACTTCACCACCCGAGAACAGGGGGACCGGTCGGGCCTGGGGCTCTCCATGGTCTTTGGGGTGGTGAAGCAGAGCCGGGGCTCCGTGGACGTCACCAGCGAACCCGGAGTCGGCACCAACGTCCACCTCCGGTTTCCCGTCGCGGACGGGTGACCTTCACTCCCTTCCGGAGGGTGCCCCCCTTCATGGGTGAGGGACGGACTGTAGATTTTCGGTATGATCTCCGTCTCCAACCTGACCATGGCCTACGGGGACCGGACCCTCTTCTCCGGTGCCACCTTTCAGCTCAATCCCGGTGAACGCTACGGCCTGGTGGGGGCCAACGGATCGGGGAAGACCACCCTCCTGAACATCCTCTCCGGAGACGTGGAGCCCACCGGGGGCTCCGTGGCCATCCCCAAGAGCGTCCAATTGGGAGTTCTCCGACAGGACCAGTTCCGCTACCAGGGCGAACGCATACTGGATGTGGCTCTCATGGGGAACCGGGAGCTCTGGGAGGCCATGGTGGAGAAGGAAGAGATCCTGGCCCGGGCGGAGGACTCCTTCGATGCGGAGCGATTCTCCCGACTGGAGGAGACGGTCCAACGGCACGACGGCTACAGTGCTGAGGCCCGGGCCGCCTCCATCCTGGAAGGACTCGGGATTCCTGCGGACCTCCACCCCGACCCCATCGAGACCCTGTCCGGGGGCTTCAAGCTCCGGGTCCTTCTGGCCCAGACGCTGGCGGCTTCTCCGGACGCCCTCCTCCTGGACGAGCCCACGAACCACCTGGACATCCTCTCCATCCGGTGGCTAGAGACGTTCCTCACCAACTTTTCGGGGCCGGTGGTGGTCATCTCCCACGATCACCGCTTTCTGGAAAACGTGGCCACCCACATCCTGGACGTGGACTACGAGACGGTGGAGCTCTACCCGGGCAACTATACGACCTTCGGGAAGGCCAAGCTGGAGGAGCGGGCCCGCCGGGAGAAGGAGCTCGAGGTTCGGGAACGGGAGATGGCCCATCACCAGCGGTTCGTGGACCGGTTCCGAGCCAAGGCCAGCAAAGCCCG
>SKZC01000379.1 GCA_007127575.1 Gemmatimonadota bacterium | reverse complement strand
GAGAGGACCCGACCGAAGATGGCATAGCTCCCGTACGTTACACCGCAAAGCCCGCCCCAGATCAAACCCTGGAGGGTGAGCTCCACTCCCACCCCTCGTCCTCCCGCCACGGTCATCCAGACGCCCACCACCGACAGCGCCGCGAGCCCGGCCCGTGCAGGCGTCAGCGCCTCCCCCAGGATGGCTGGGGAGACGGCCACGACGAAGGCCGGGGCCAGGTAGAGGAGTGCCACGGTGGATGGGACGCCGATGGCCTCGGTGGACATCTGGAAGGAGAGCTGGAAGATGCCCACGATGACCCCTCCGATCCCCACCATCACGGCCAGAGCCTTCGGAGGGGCCCGGAAGCCCGAAGGGTTGACCCAGAGGAGGAAGAGGCCCAGGAAGCCGCCGCCCACTACCGTCCGAAGAATGGCCACGCTTTCCGGCGGGAGTCCCATCCGAAAGAGGGCGACGCTGAAGGGGCCGGAAGTGCCCCAGAGGGTTCCCGCACCCAGGACCGCTAGATAGGCCAGGATCCGATTCCGGGAACGTCCTGGCGCCTCCGTGGTCACAGCGGTAGCTCCTCCGGCCCGGGGGCCCGGTCATGGGGTACGATGGGTCGGCCGGGGTACCCGCCTGGAGAGGGGGCCGTTCCGGGATCCACGGGGCCGGAGGGGAGGGCGTCGCAGGCTTTTCGGCGCCTTCAGGATCCACCTGCAAAGACGTCGTCCACACATCTCGACAGAGGGTGCGGCCATTGTCCCAACTTGGAACGATGAGGTTTCTGGGCAGAATCGCTCCGCGGCTGAGACCGCACCGCGGGATTCTGGTCCTGGGTACGGTCCTGGTTCTCCTGGCTACGGCCATCGGTTTGGCCTTTCCCCTGGTGGTACGGGAGCTTCTGGATGCAGCTTTCGTGGCCGGGGACATGTCCATGCTGAACCGGATCGCCCTCTTTCTCCTCGGCCTCTTCGCGGTCCAGGCGGTCCTGCTCTTCGGTCAGAGTTACATCATGGCTGCCGTCTCCGAGCGGGTGGTGGCGGGCCTCCGCAAGGATCTTTTCGGCGCCTTGATCCGACAGCCTCCGGGTTTCTTCGAAGTGCGGCGGGTGGGGGAGCTGACCTCCCGGCTCGCCTCGGATGCGGGCCTGGTCCAGAGCATCCTCCGCCTGGGGATTCCGGAGCTCGTCCGTCAGGGCCTCTTCCTCATCGGCGCACTGATTCTGGTTACCGTCACCCACCCCCGACTTACGGTGGTGACCCTGGTGGCCATCCCTCCCGTGGCCGTGGTGGGGTGGGTTCTGGGGCGGCGGGTGCGGCGGATCAGCACGGGGATTCAGGACCGCTTGGCCGGCGCGGTCTCCAGGGCCGAGCAGGTCTTCACGCAGATCACCACCGTCCAGAGCTTCACCCGAGAGCGCTGGGAGGAGAAGCACTTCGGAACGGAGGTGGACGCCACCCTGGAAGGGGGGATCCGGCGGGCCGTAGCGCGAGCCGGGCTCACGGGAGCCATCACCTTCGCCGCTTTCGGTGCGGTGGTTCTGGTCCTGTGGGAGGGGGGGCGTTTGGTTCTGGAGGGAGCCCTCACCCCGGGCACCCTGGTGGCATTCCTCCTCTACGCCGTGGCCATCGCGGGAGCCGTCTCATCCTTGGCCGGTTTCTGGAGCAACTTTCAGGAGGCGGCCGGAGCGGCTCAAAGAATCTTTCAGCTCCTGGATCACCCCGTAGAGCTGGAGGACCCGGAGCGGCCCAGGCCCCTCCCACGTCCCCTTCAGGGAGCCGTGACGTATGAGGGGGTGCGGTTCCGGTACCGCCCCGAACTCCCGGAGGTGGTACGGGGAGTGGACCTGGAGATCATGCCTGGCGAGACGGTGGCTCTGGTGGGGCCGTCGGGAGCGGGGAAGAGCACGTTGGCCTCACTCCTGCCTCGCTTCTACGATGTGACCCACGGGCGGGTCACTCTGGACGGAGTAGATGTTCAGACCGTCTCCCTCCAGGAGCTCCGACGTGTGGTGGGGCTCGTTCCCCAGGAGCCCATGCTTTTTGCCGGGTCCGTTCTGGACAACGTCCGATATGGTCGAGAAGAGGCCACTCTGGCCGAGGTGGAGGCTGCCGCCCGGGAGGCCAATGCCCACGGGTTCATCGACGCGCTCCCTCGAGGGTACGAGGAGGAGATCGGCGAACGCGGCGTGACGCTGAGCGCGGGGCAGCGGCAGCGGATCGCCATCGCTCGGGTCCTCCTCCACAGCCCGTCCGTGCTCATCCTGGATGAGGCATCGGCCAGCCTGGACGCGGAAAGCGAGGCGCTGGTCCAGGATGCGCTGGAACGCCTCATGGAGGGCCGCACCACCCTGGTCATCGCCCACCGGCTCTCCACCGTGATCCGGGCGGACCGAATCGTTCTCCTGGATGAGGGACGGGTGGACGCGGAGGGAACCCACATGGAGCTCCTGGAGACCAACGACCTCTACGCCCGTCTCTACCGTCGTCAGTTTGACGACGCGCTGGCCTCCAGGGCTTCCGGGGGTACCTGATCCCCGGCCTCGTCACCTTCCCATCCCCCGTGGGCAACCAGCTCGTCCAGCCCCAGGACCCCTGACTCCACCCACTCGAACCGGCCCTCCATGGCGCCCTGCGCCACCGTGTACGTAACCGAATCGTCGTTTCGGAAGAGGGTACGGAACGAGGCCTGGATGCGACGGCGCGACTGGCGACAGAAGGCGTCGGCCAGCTCCTCGGGGCTCCGGTCGGAAGGGTTTTCCCGTAGCAGGGATCGAGCCCGAAGGCAGACCGCGGTGATGAAGAAAAGCTCGGTTCCCACATCCACGAGCCTGCCGAGCACTGCCTGCCGCTTCTCCAGACGGGGCCCGAAGCGGACCATGGCGTGGAAGAGGGACCTGGAGAGGCGCCGGGAGGCTCGGTGGACGAACCGAAGATGGGGGGCCAGGCTTCCGAAGCTCCGGTAGCGAGGCCACCGCCCCCAGCCCAGCCAACGGCTGGGGTACCACCAGACGTAATGGAGGCCCGCTCGCACCAAGGCTCCAAGCTTCTTGGAGAGGGGAGCCTTGGGATCCACCAGGTCACCGGCCACCTTCAGGTGGGTGTCCACCGCCTCCCGGGCGATGAAGAGGCGCATGATCTCGCTGGAGCCCTCGAAGATCAGGTTGATGCGCAGGTCGCGTACCCCCCGCTCCATAGGGATGGGCTTTTCCCCGCGCTCTCCCAGAGAGTCCTCCGTCTCGTAGCCCCGACCTCCTCGGATCTGCAGGGCGTCGCTGGCGAGCTCCCAGGCCGTCTCCGAGTGCCATAGCTTTGCCATGGCAGCCTCCAGCCGGATGTCGAACCGTTCCGCATCGGCCATCAGGGACGAAAGCTCCAGGCCCGCTTCCATGGCGAAGGTGTTCGCCGCCATGCGACCCAGCATCTGTGCGATGGCGTCGTGCTTTCCGATGGGGGCGCCCCACTGGACCCGCTCCTTCGCCCACTTTCTGGAGACCTCCAGGTAGAGCTTTCCGGAGGCGGTGCAGAAGGCCGGGAGGGAGAGCCTTCCCGTGTTGAGGGTGATGAGGGCGAGCTTGAGCCCCTGGCCTTCGCCCCAGAGAAGGTTCTCCTTGGGGACCCGCACGTTGTCGAAGGAGATGACTCCGTTGGAGATGGCCCGCAGTCCCATGAACCGACAAACGTGCTTCACCTCGACGCCCGGCCAGTCGGATTCCACGATGAAGGCGGAGATGGGCCGCTTCGCTTTCACTCGTTCCCTGGGGGGCGTACGGGCCATGACCACCATGAGCTCGGCTCTCGGTCCGTTGGTGGTCCAGAGCTTCTCTCCGTTCAGAATGTAGTGTTCGCCATCCTCGTCCAGCTCCGCCGTTGTAGACATGTTGGCGGGGTCCGAGCCCACTTCGGGTTCGGTGAGAGCGAAGGCCGAGAGAGCTCCCTTCGCCAGTCGAGGCAGGTACTTGCGCTTCTGCTCCTCCGTGCCGAAGAGCTTGAGGGGTTGGGGGACGCCGATGGACTGGTGAGCCGAGAGGAAGGCGCCGGTGGAGCCACAGCGCCCCCCCACGATCTCCAGCGCCCGGTTGTAGGTGAGCTGCGAGAGGCCCAGCCCCCCGTATTCCCGGGGGATCTTGATACCGAACGCCCCCAGTTCCCGGAGGCCGTCCAGGACCTCGTCGGGGACCCAACCTTCCTGGTCGAACCGGTTCCCGTCGATGTGGTCCCGAGTGAAGCGCCGGATTGCGTCCAGAAACTCCTTGGCCCGCTCCGTTTCTTCCGGGTCGGGGGTCGGCGGCGGGTCCAGGAGATCCAGTCGAAACTGCCCGTCGAAGAGGCTCTTGGCGAAGCTTTCCTGTTCCCACTCCTTCTCCCTCGCCGCCTCGGCGACCTCCCTGGACTCGAGCGCGGTGGAGTGGGTGGGGCGCGGGGATTCGGACATGAGTCACCTTCCTGGGCGGAGGTGTGGTGTCGTCCACGGAGGATCGAGACACCTGAGGGGCCGCTGGGGCCGCCTCGGAGACGGCACCAGCGGCACGTGGGTTCTACCCGCCCTGAGACCGGTGGTTCTCCCCGTCGGACGAGGGAGTGTGGGTCGATTCGAGGAGGGCCTGCACCTCGCTCCAGTTCTTCTCTGCGTCCCGCTCTCCCGTACGCATCAGAGTGCGGAGGTAATCCGGCTGGAACAGGATGAGGCTCAAGGCGTCCGGGCTACGGGTCTCCCGGGTTCCGAGCCCGCGGCTCAGGAAGCGGAACAGGCGAGGGAGTCTCGGCTCGAAGCGGTTGGCGAGACGGCCCAGGTCCCTGGAGGGACGGAGCGTGGACAGGTGGATGGGGCGGAGCCCTTCTCGCCGGTCCTCCGGTAGTCGAAGGAGAAGGCGGTTGAGGCGGTCCAATCGCTGGGCGTCGTGATCCAGGAGGTCCAGAAAGACCGCATTCAGCAACACGCCGGCCATCTGGGCCGGTGGAGGGTAGCCGTTGACGCCGGGTCGGTCCGCCTCAGCCACGTCGCGGGGGTAGCGGGTGGATATGGCCAGGATCCGATCAGCTCCCAGGTGGATGGCCGGAGAAAAGGGAGCCGTGAGGCGGATTCCCCCGTCCCCGTACCACGATGAACCCACCTGAATGGCCGGGAAAAAGAATGGAAGGGCGGAGGAGGCCATGAGGTGGTCCAGGGTGATGGTGGCACGTCGTCCTCGCCTCTGCGGACGGGTCCACTCCTTCACATCCCGACCCTGAATCCAGGTGATGGACTGTCCGGTGGTGTAGCTCGAAGCGCTGAGGGCCAATGCCTTCAACCGACCCCGCTGGAGATTTTCCTCGACGCCGGGGAACCCCTCCGGGCCCCCGTGAAGGTGTCGGGCCAGAAAGTGACGGAGAGGGTCGGTGTCCACCAGACTCCGGATCTTGCTTTCTCCGGCCAGTCCCCCGGAGCCCAATTGGAGGATCCATTTGGATACGTTTACCGTCAGGGAGCGGGCATCCACCCGAAAGACGTCCTCCACCCGAAGGTTCGCCCACAACTCCGAGAGCTCCTCGACGGCTTCCTGGAAGTTCCCCGGATGGGCAGCCAGAAAGACCGCATTGATGGCTCCGGCGGAGACGCCGGTGATGATGGGGATCTCCAGGTCCGGGCACTGCTTGGCAAGATGCCGGAGAAAGCCGACCTGGTAGGCGGCGCGGGCTCCTCCCCCGGTCATGACCAGCGCCAGCTCCGATCCCTTCGCCGAGTAGCACCCGTCGTCTCGGGGATCGAGCTCTTGGCCAGATTCCGACGAGGGGCCGTCCGGGTTGGAACCCACTGGTGCAACCTCCTGGGTCGTGGATGGGCGGGGGCGTCCCCCGGCGTCGACCCGTTCCTCCTCGCTTACAGGATCGGGCGTCCGATGGAGAGGATCCCAGCGATGACGAGAAGAAGGGCCGCGGCTCCGCCCACCAGGTGAGGTGCCACCGTGCGCTCCTCCAGAGGTCGACGTTTCAAAACCGACACGGGAATCTGAGCCACCACCGCCGCCATGATCATCATGAGGATATGGCCGATGAGCTGGGGATGAAACCGATCGGAAAAGAGGAGAGCGAATCCCAGGAGGACCTGGAGGTGAAGGAGCCCGGCGAAGGAGGCGCCTGCGATTCGCACCCCCGTGCCGTAGCCTCGACCGCTGGCCAGCCGGAAGAGCGCGTAGCCGACGACAATCACGCCTGCCAGGAGAACCAGGTACCGGACGCCGGAGTGGGCGTGGAAAAAGAGGTTCGTCATCCTATTGAAGCTCGGTGAGCCATGTGCTGGGCCGGCCTTGATCTCGGGTCTGCGGAGCCGGGAGGCGGTGAATCCCTCCCGTGAAGTCCGGGTAGGGAAAACGTCGCATCACGGCCGGCAGATCGTTTCCACCGGAGGGACCGCCGCCGACCAGGGGTCGTGGG
This sequence comes from Gemmatimonadota bacterium, assembly GCA_007127575.1. Lineage (GTDB taxonomy): Bacteria > Gemmatimonadota > Gemmatimonadetes > Longimicrobiales > Gaopeijiaceae > SKZC01. The sequence continues at coordinate 1,373 of SKZC01000379.1, read as the reverse complement.
GTCACGACGAGAGGGAAGGTGAAACCATTCCAGGGAAAGGGAAAGTGGACGGACAGGCGCCGCCTCGGCCCGAGGTAGTGGAGCTGGATCCGGCCCCGGAGCCGATGCGGGCCTTTCATGCCGCATCGAAGTTGCCCCATCCCCTCCTCCTGGAGAGCGTGCCGGGAGGAGGTCACGGGGGTCGGTTCACCTTCCTTTCCGCCGACCCGTTCCAGATCTTCACCGAACGAGGAGGGGGGGATCCGTTTTCGATGATCCAGGAGGCCCTCGCCACGTTTCGGGTCTCACCGGATCCGGAGCTGCCCCCGTTTCAGGGGGGACTGGCGGGCTATTTGGGCTTCGAGCTCCACCGCTTCCTAGAGCCTGCCGCCTCCCTTCCCAGCCTGGGGCCCTCTCTGCCGGATCTCTGGCTGGGGGCGTATGACTGGGTCGTCGTGTGGGATGCGCGGACGGGTCGGTGTCGCCTCCTTTCCACCGGGCTTCCCGAAGGGGGAGGAGCTGCTCGGGAGGCCAGGGCTCGCCGGAGAATGGAGTGGGCGCTGGAACTCCTGATGGGAGAACCGGGGGGGGAGGTTTCGCCGCTGGCGGCCCATTCCGGGCCCCGTGAGGGGGCCGAGCCCGCAGCGGCAGATCCATCCTTTCCGGTGGAAGGCTTTCCGGCCCTCCGGTCCACCTTTTCTCGAAGCGGCTACCTGGAGGCGGTGGACCGGGTTCGCGCCTATATCCGGGCCGGCGACGTCTTCCAGGTGAATCTTTCCCAGCGCCTCAGCCTTCCGGGCCGTCAAGACCCCTGGGCAGTGTACCGGAAGCTTCGGGTGGATAATCCCGGGTCGTATGCCGGTTACGTTTCCACAGGGAGCGGGACGGTACTCAGCGCGTCCCCCGAGGGTTTTCTCCGCCTCCGGGGACGTCAGGTGGAGACCCGACCCATCAAAGGGACGGCTCCCCGAAGCCGGGACTCCCGGGAGGATCGAGCCCTGGCGGAGGCCCTGTTGGATAGTGCGAAGGACCGTGCGGAAAACGTAATGATCGTGGATCTTCTTCGGAACGATCTGTCACGGGTCTGCATGGACCACTCCGTGAAGGTAACGGAGCTTTGCGCCCTGGAGTCCCACCCCACGGTCCATCACCTGGTCTCCACCGTCCGGGGAGAGCTGCGGGAGGGTACTGGGCCGGTGGATCTCCTCCGTGCCACCTTCCCGGGCGGATCGGTGACCGGGGCCCCGAAGATCCGGGCCGTGGAGATCATCTCGGAGCTGGAGCCGGTCCGGCGAGGGCCCTACACTGGAGCCGTGGGATACCTGGGGTTCGACGGCACCATGGACCTGAACGTGGCCATCCGGACCGTCATCCTGGCCGATGGGTGGACCCAT
>SKZC01000340.1 GCA_007127575.1 Gemmatimonadota bacterium | reverse complement strand
CGTAGCGGGCCGACGCCCGGAGTCGGGTCCGCTCCGAATACTCCCAGTTGTGGCGGGTGTTCAAGGCCAGCTCCCGCTGCCCCGACTCCCTCCAGAAGTGGCGGAGGGAGACCTCCCCGTCCAGGAACCGACGAGCCCACCGGTACCGGAGGTTACTCGTCCCGGAGATGTAGTTGTTGCTGAACCAATCCAGGTAGAACTGGGCGTCGGAATAGTCGCTCATGGCCCAGTAGTAACCGATGTTGGAGATCCTTCGGCTGTAGCCTTCCGAGGTCCGGACCACGTCGTTCATGGAGAAGGTGGGGGTGAGAAGGCCGCTGGCCCGTCCGGAGCCCAGGTTCTGGGCCACGAAGGGGAGCCACGCCACCGGCACGTCATCGAAGTACATCCGGACGGAGCGGGCCACCAACACCTGCTCCCGGATCACCTTCATGTCCCGGGCCTCGAAGTAGTAATGGGGCTCGTCCAGATCGCACGAGGTGAACCGGGCCTGGCTCATCCACGCCTCATTCTCGTCCACCGAGTCCAGCTCGCCCCAGATGATCCAGTTCACCCCGCCTTCCGAGTAGCGGGTACGGGACTCCCGGGCCGTTCCCCGCCGGCTCGTCAGATCGTAGATGAGGGTCCGGCTGGTGAGGGGCTCTCCCCGTTCCGGCGTGAGGGTGGTGGCCCCCTCGGTCCGGACCCGGCGGAGGAGGTCGTCGTAGACGATGGTGGAATCCGCCTCCAGCTCGGCGCCGTCTCCGCTGAAACGGGCACGCCGGTCCTCGTCGCCGGAGAGGAGGAGGCGCCGGTCCCGGGCGAAAAAGTCCGCCGTGATCCCCTCGTAGCGAGACGACTCGTAGCCCCGCAGCCCCAGAAGGGCGTCCATCACCGAATCGGCGTCGGCCATGGGAGTCGGGGCCGCCTCGGCCTCCGGCCCCTCGGGACCCACTCCCGGACCGAGTCCCGGCATGAGCCCTCCCTCTCTCTCCTCCTCCCGGGCCCGGGCCTCCGCTTCCAGGGAGTCCCGGGAGAGGGGCCGGGACCGCTGTTGGACCCGGTCCAGCACCCGGGCCCGGATCGTATCCTGGGCACCCTGGGCGGAGAGCGCGCCCCCTCCCCCATCGCCTCCGGCCCCCGGCGGGAGGCCGGGAATCAGGAGGAACGCCAGCACCAGGACGCCGCCGGAGAGCAGGCGTACCGGGGCGCCGGATCGACGCCTACTCACGGTCTTTCGGAAGCCGGGTCCCGTGGTCGCCCCCCTCACGTCAACTCGTCTCCACCGCCCCGGGCGGAGGATCCCGGGAGGGCTCGAGCTCCTCTTCCTTCTTCCGTCGGTAGATGATCCGGGAAAGGAGGATGCTCACCTCGTAGAGGACCATCATGGGGATGATCATCATGAAGGTGGAGGCGATGTCCCCCGGCGTAAGCATGCTGGCCAGGACGGTGACGGCCACGATGGAGTGACGCCGCTTGTCCTTCAGAAACTCGGGAGTGATGAGGCCCATGGCGGAGAGGATCATCACCACCACCGGGAGCTCGAAGACGATCCCGAAGGCCAAGAGGAGCCGGACCACGAAGCCCAGGTAGAGCCCCGCTTCGATGGCCGGAGCCAGAAACTCCTGCTGGAATCCCATGAGGAAGCGAAGGGCCAGGGGGAGGACGGCGAAGTAGGCCAGTGCCACCCCCATGGCGAAGAGGATCATGCCGAAGTAGAGGCTCGGCACGATGATCTTCTTCTCCTCCGGCTTCAGCGCCGGGGCCAGGAAGACCCAGATCTGATAGACCACCACCGGGAACGCCAGCACGATCCCCACGATGAGGGAGAGCTTCAGCGTGAAGAAGAAGGGGGTAGTCGGGTTGAAGAAGAGGAGGTCCGTCCCGTTGAGGAACGGGCGGATGGGGCGCATGAGGAGCCCCAGAACCCCCAGATAGTGGACGATGAGAAAGCCCACCACCGTGGCCACCCCCACGGCGAGGAAGCTCCAGAGGATCCGCCACCGGAGCTCCTCCAGGTGGTCCAGGAAGGGCATTTCCCCCCCGACTGTCGAACCCTTGCGACTCATGGCTGGTGCCCTATCGGCGTTCGGTCAGAGGGGTGGGGAGGAAGGGGTGAGGCGGGGTACGGGCGGGCGACTCCGCCCAGGTTAGAACGGCAGCTCCACCTGGTTACGCGCCTGCATCTCCCTCTTGCCCCTGAGGTTCATCTCATCGACGAACTCCTGGAACTCATCGGCATCCTGGAAGTTCCGGTACACCGATGCGAACCGGACGTAGGCCACGCGGTCCAGAGGCTTGAGGCGCTCCATGATCAGGGCCCCGATCCGGGCGCTCTCCAACTCCACTCCGGCCTGACGGGTCAAAACGTCCTCGATCTCGTCCACGATGGCCTCCACCTCGGAGGCCCGGACCGGCCGCTTGGCGCAGGCGAGCTCCAGGCTCCGGGTGAGCTTTCGACGGTCGAACTCTTCGGTGGTGCCGTCCCGCTTCAGGACGCGGATGGGCCGCTCCTCCACGTACTCGTAGGTGGTGAAGCGGCTCTCACAGGAGGAGCACTCACGGCGGCGGCGCACGGCCCTCCCTCCCCGGCTGGTCCGGGTGTCCACCACCCGATTCTCCATGGCGTCGCATTGGGGGCAGCGCATGGTCGGTCAGGGGTGGGCGGGACCGGATCCCCGTCCCCGGACTCCCGTCACGGGATGTCCTGGAGGCGTTCCTCAGCCAGCTCCGCTGCCTCCGTGTCCGGGTAGGTGTTCACCACCCGCTCGAGGTATTCCTCGGCCAGGTCGTACTCCTCCCGTTCCAGGTGGAGGACACCCACCCGGTACAGCGCTGATGCCACCCGGGGAGCGGTGGGGTGGAGCTCCTGGATGCGGAGGAACGCCTCGATGGCCTGATCCTCATCTCCCTCCTGGACCATGATGTCCGCCAGGAAGTAGCGGGCGTCCGGAGCCAGTTGGTGGTTCGGGAATCGCTCCAGGAAATCTTCGAAGGCCCTACGGGCCGTCCCCAGGTTGCCGCGGTTGAACTGAGTCACGGCGGTGTTGTAGATCTCCCGGGCGGCGCCCCCTCCTTCCGGGGGTCCATCCGGGTCCCCGGCCTCGAAGTCCCAGGGGGACGGATCCAGGGGCTGGGCGATCTGGCGGCGCTGGGCCTCCAGTTGGTCCCGGAGGCCGGCCAGCACCTGCTGACTCTGGCCGGTGAGGGCCTGAAGCTCCAGAACCTGATCGTGAACGTCCAGGATCCTCTGACCCAACTCACCCCGGAGACTGGTGAGCATCCGGGACTGCTGTCGGATGGAGTCCTGCGTCACCCACTGGAGGCGCTCCAGCTCCGCCAGCAGGTCCTCCTGGCGGTCCGCCAGGGCCCTCATTTCGTCCCTCAAGTCCCGCACATCCCCCTTGGTGGCACAGGCCGCCAGGGGGAGCAGAAAGGCGAAAACCAAGAGGAGACGGATGCCCAGGCCCCGGCTCGCACCGGGCACGCGACCCGGGAGTACCTCCCGGTCAACTCTGGGCATCCATCTCCTCATGGCCTTCACTCCACTTCCGCCGTTCGCTTCCTATCGGTCGGTAGTCCGACCCGGGGTTCAGCTCGGCGGATTGATCTGGTCGCCACCGGCCGTGACGATGAACTCGGCCCGGCGGTTCTGCGCCCAGGCCGTCTCGTTGCTCTCGGGGGCCAGGGGTCGCTCCTTCCCGTGGGACACGGTCTGCAGACGGTCGCCGGAGATTCCGTAGTCCATCAGGAACTGCCGGACGGCCTCGGCGCGCCGGTTGCCCAGGGCCAGGTTGTACTCCACTGATCCTCGCTCGTCACAGTGCCCCTCGATCCGGAGCTGGACGTTGGGACTGGCCTGGAGGACCTCCACCTTCTGGAGAAGGAGCTGCTCGGTCTCCGGCGTGATGGTGGACTCGTCGAACGGGAAGTGAACCCGCTCCTCCAGAATGGACCGAGCCTCAGCGATGGCTCGAGCACGCTCCGCAGCCGCGTCATTGTCGTCGTCCGGCTGCTGGGGCTGCGTGGTTTCCTCGGTGGTCTCTTCGGCCGGCGGCGGGGGCGGAGGTGGCTGTTCCCTCCGGCAAGCCGTCAGCGGGACGCTGGCAACGAGAAACGCAACCAGGATGAGACGGGAGTGCATCATTCCTGCTCCTGAGTTAGAGGTGCCTGGACCATAACTGCGTGAACGAACGCCTTTCCCCCAACGTTGTGCCTGATCCGCCTGTCACCCATCCGGCGCATCACCGGCCACCACACGAGAAGCCCGTCCCGGGGACGCATGGCCACCCCGGGGCAGACCGGTATCTTCTACCCCGCTTTCTGCGGAAGGATTCCGTGGAACGCCGCCGGCTCACCTGGGATCAGACCGATACAGGCATATACCGAATCTAGCGCCTGAATGCAACCGTTGACAGGGACGAAAACACTTCTCCTCAGTGACTCGTGGTCCTCAACTGCTGTTCCACCCGGGGGGCCAGTGAGGGGGACCATGCCGGCACCTGGGCGCGGACGCCGGTGAGAAGCTGACGGACGTTTCCCGTGACGGCGTCGACGACGAAGAGGCCCCGTCCCCAGCTTCGCTCTCCTGATGCCACCAGGTGTCGGCCGTCAGGAGCCCAGCTCGGGTCCTCGTTTCGACCCGTGAAGGTGAGCTGCACCACCCGGTTGTTCCCGCCTCCCACCTCCGCCACCAGGATCTGGTACGGCTGGCCTCGTTCGGCCCGACCGTGGAAGGCGATGCGGTCCCCCACCGCGGACCAGTCCGGGGAGGTGAAGTAGCTGGGCTGACCGTAGATGAAGGGGGAGACGAGCTGGGGCTGTCCCCCACTGGCCGACATGGTGTAGATCTGGGGCACACCCAGTCCCAGCCGGTTGGAGTTGAACGTGATCCGGTCGCCGGAGGGGGAGAACCGGGGGGAGATGTCCTCCCACCGACTCTGCGTCAGGCTCTCCATACAGCAGCCCTCGGCGATGTTGTACGTATAGAGGCCGCTTTGCCCCCCGCCCACCACGGAGAAGACGACCCGCTCCCCGTCGGGGTGGTAGCTGGGTGTGATGTAGTCGCCGGACCGGGGGGCCGGCACCTGCCGCTCCTCCCCCGTCTCCAGGTTCAGCTCGTAGACCCGGGGCAGTCCCGTCTTATAGGACGAGTAGACCACCCGGCGTCCGTCGGGGGACCAGTCCGGTGAGAGGGTGGTGGTCCCGAAGTTGGTGATTCGCCGGAGGTTCTCCCCGTCGGAGTCCACCATCCAGAGCTCCTGATTCCCGTCATCGCCCATGCGGGAAAAGGCAATGCGGCTCGCGGCCATGCCCGGCTCCTCGAAGGCCCACCACACCACCGCGTCCGAGGCGATATGAGAGGCCATCCGGAAGTGCTCCGACTCCTGCCGGGGGATGGCGAACCGGCCCTGGTCGGCCACCTCCCGAAAGACCACGTCGTGGAGCTCCAGAACCAGGACGTACCCTTCTCCCGAGCCCTCCACCCGGCCCGTGAGGAGCCAGTCCACCCCCATCTGGTCCCAAAGGCCGTAGTCCACCTCCTCACCCACCACGTTGGCCGGAAGGGAGTCCATGATGACGAACCGATTGGAGTAGCGGAGATCCCGGGCGATGATGGCCTCCACCCGGGACGCCACCTCCTGTCCGCCGAAACGACCAGTGAAGGGCAGGATGGCCAAGGGGGGCTGGTAGCGGGTCTCGTAGGTGAGCCCCAGGCTGACCCCGGGGAAGCGCTCCACGTCCTGGGCCTGAGCCGTCCCCACAGGGAGGAGGAGGACTGAAAGAAGGAGGACCGACCTCCACGACGCACGACGGTTCATGAACGGCATCTCCGTTGACCTTGGATCCATGAAACGACCTCCACGGAAGGCGGCACGGCTACGACTCCCCTTCCCCCTCGGGAGAGAAGCTGAAGCGGATGGGAAGGGCGTCCCATGGCAGCTCGTTGGGGAGGGGACCGAAGCGGCCCGCCCCAGCGCACTCGATGGCCCCTTCGGCCTCGATGTCGAAGGCGATGTTGCCCGAAGGCTGGACGAGACGGATGCTGCCTCCCGGCACCCTCCCGTCCGACTGGATCTCGAACTGCACCACCGCCGTCCAGTTCCCCGAGCCTCGCCAACGGAAGCAGCGGTGGATCTGGCGAATGATGTTCTCGTAGTACACCGGGAAATCCCTTCGGAGCCCGTCCATTCGGACCCGGATGTCTTCGGGTGTGGCCTCCTCCGTCACCTCCCGGTCTTCGGGAGGAGAGGGAGTCTCCCTTTGGGGCTCCGCCTCGGGAGGGGGCGGATCCGGCTCGGGCTCGGGTTCCGGTTCCGGTTCCGGCTCCGGTTCGGGCTCGGGTTCGGGCTCCGGGGGCGGCGGAACCTCCTCCTGCACCGGCTCCGGCTGCGGGGGCTCGGGGGTCTCCACCTCCACCTCGGGAGGCTCCACCTCCGTCACCGGCTCCTCCAGGTCCGCCATGCTCACGAGCTCGATCTGGTAGGTCTCGAACTCCACCGGATCCGGCGCCCGGTCCTGCGTCCACCATACCCCCACCAGCGCCACGGTGTGAACTGCCACCGAGGCGAGAATAGATGAGGTGTCGGGTCCGTGTCCGGCCATCCTACCGGGTCTCCCGCCCCGCTTCACCCCCGGGCCGGGCGCCTGCAGGCGAGGCGCCGTCCGGCGAGGGGAATCGGGTCATGGGTTCGTGGGTCTCCCTTCTGGATACATCACCAGCGCCCAACGGATCCCCTGGTCCACGCTCACCCGGTTCACCGCGGCGATGACCCGGGCCACGGGGCCGTAGGTGGCGGTGGAGTCGCCCTGGACGTAGATGACCTCGGGAGAAGCGGCCTGAACGAGCTGGGAGAAGCTCTGTTCGAAGTCGGAGATCCCCACCTCCGTCTCGTCCCCGATCCAGATGGATCCGTCGGGTTGGATCGTCACCCAGAAGGGCTCCTGCGGCGTGGTCACCGGCTCCACGTCGGCCCGGGGCAGATCCACCTCCAGTCCCGCCCGGAGGATGGGCGCCGTAATGAGGAAGATGACCAGAAGGGTGAACGCCACGTCGATGAGGCTGGTGATGTTGATGTCAGCGCTCACCGGAAGGTCGTCTCGGTCCCGGCCACGACGTCGGCGGGATCCAAGGCTCACGGCGTGACTCCCTGGAGCCGGATTCCCGGTCCCTGCGGGCCCGCACCCGGCTGCCTCATACGCGACCCTCCCGGGCCAGCGTCCCGATGAACTCGCTGGAGAAGCTCTCCAGCTCTCCGGAGAAGAGGTTCAGGCGGGCCACGAAGTAGTTGTAGCCGATGGCCGCGGGGATGGCCACAGCCAAACCGAAGACCGTGGTGATGAGTGCTTCCGCCACACCGGGCGCCACCGCCCCGATGTGGGGCGAGCCCGTCACCACGATGCCCAGGAAGGCGTTCATCACCCCGATGACGGTACCCAATAGACCCAGCAGGGGGGAGACGGAGGCGATGACGGCCAGCCAGGTGATCCCCACCGCCAGCTCCTCCCGCTCCTCCGCCTCCTCCTTCTCCAGAACCAGACGAAGGACTTCGAGCTGGGTCAGGGTGAGCCCCGGACCCTGGTCCCCGTCCTTCCGAAGGGCACCTGGGCGAAGCTCGCTAAAGAAGTTGACCCCCTGCTTGAGGACTCTGCCGTAGGGCGAGTCGGGGAGGGAAAGGATCCCCTTGTACGCGTCCTCCAGCCGCTGAGCGCGTTCCATCTCCTCGATGAACTCGTCTCCCTGGTTCCGCAAGTCCCGGAATTGCCTCCACTTCCAGAAAATCAGGATCCAAAAAACAATGAAAAAAACGAGCAGGATCGCGAGGATG
>SKZC01000392.1 GCA_007127575.1 Gemmatimonadota bacterium | reverse complement strand
GATCTCCCCCCACCCCCGGCCCCAGCGGCGCTCCCACTCCGCCCTCACCTCTCCGCCCTCGGCCAGATAGTAGTCCGCGGGATCCGAGCCGAAGACCAAGGCGGAAAGGCCCGCCGACAGCCTGTGAGGGTCCGGTCCGTCCTCGGTGTGGGCCGTGCGGCGATACACCGTGGCGGAAAGCCGCCGCCCGGCGCCTTCCCGTGCCGCCCCCACCTCCCCCGACCAGAGGGGCTCTCCGGTAGCGAGTCGAGGTTCCACCCAGAGCCGGTTACGCCCGCTCACCGGCACCGTGACCCGCATCCCCACCCCCAAACCCTCCACCCGGTTGTACCGGAGGAGGTCATCCTGAAGTCCCCAGGCGAGCTGGGGGCGCGGGAGGCCGTACGCCCGGCGGAGGGCGTCCACCCGCGCCAGGATCTCCCGGGCCTCGTCCCGGCCCAGGGAAAGGGGCTCGCGGCCCGCTACCGCTTCCCCCACCCGAGGCGACGCTTGCAGCGAATCGCCGGGAGGTACGAAGACGATGACCTTCACCGAGTCCTCCCCGGCCACGCCCTCTCTCCGCACCCGATGCTCCCACCCATGGGGGACCCCGTCCACCGGGGAAACGGCATCCGCCCCGTTTACGGCGAACTCGTCCAAGGTCCACTCGAAGACGGCCGGGATGCGGACCACTGCGCCCAGGCGCACCTCCCCCTCGAAGACGAAGCGGCGAGGCAGCCACCAGTCCAGGTCATAGAGCCCGTAGTCCACCGTGACGTACTGGATCTCCGCCTGGATGGACCGGAGGAGCCGGGGCGCCCCCTCCCCGTCCTCTCCGCCATCCACCGCCAGATCGAAGGGGCGCGCCGGTCGGTAGCTGGCCCGGACGAGCTCCCCGGTTTCATGGTCGAACCAGAGGGATCCCGCCAGAAGCCGGAAGTCGGATCGGCGCGGGGTGACTCGAAGCTCCACGAGCTGGATCTCTCGAGGCGGGGAAGAGAGGCGCAGCCGGAGGGTGTCCCCGAGGGCGAACCGGTAGTGGTGGGCCGCCGTGTCCGCGAGGGGGTGAAGCGCCCAGGCGGATCCGAAGACGATCCGGTCGTCGCCGGGTCGGTACTGCAACGGAGCCGGGAGCCCCGATCCGGCCAGGGAACGTTGAAGAGCTGCTCCTCGCCTCCGCCCTTCCTCGGGTCCCGCCACCGGTACGTCCTCCCGGGCACCCTCCCACCGGATGATTCGCCGGCCGTCCCGCTCCCACCGCACCCAGCCGGCCCGCTCCCGGTCCAAAAGGCCTCGCTCTCTCCGAAAGCGGGTGGCATCCAGCCCCACATAGAGCCGCTCCCACATCCGCGCCTCGTAGCTGTCCAGGCCTTCACGGAGCTCCTCCCGGGCTTCCCGTGCCCGAAACACAAGGGTCCGGGTGGCGCCGTCCGGATAGGCGTCCAGGGTGTCCGGGGGGAGGGCGGCCACCTCTCGAGCTGCTTCCCAAGCTCCGAGGGGAGTGGCGCCGGCGCACGGAGACGCGGCGCCCATGAACGCTGTGGCCACGACCCCAAAACCCCAAAGTGGGCGCCATGCAGTCGCCCTCTGAAGCAGGCCCCTCTCTTCCACCATGAACGAGCACCTCATGGGTTCGCCGGCACGTGAGTCGCGCGAGGGGGCTCCCGGCTTCTGCGGCCATGGCCGTCCCTCGGCCTATTCCTCACCCCCCTACGGTACCCCCCCGCCATCGGATTCATGCCGACCCTCCGGGGCCGCCTGGAAAGCGTTGGGAGGCGCGGAGGGCGCCAACTACATCTCATGCCGGACGTACGTTATACTGGTGGCCGGATCCCCTGTGCCTGTGATCCCGGCCTACGGAGACCCAATCCCGGAAGGAGGCCTTCCCCATGGAGTGTCGGCGGTGCGGTTCGGATGCATCGGGAAACTTCTGCTCCAACTGCGGAGCCAGCCTGGAGGAGCACCCCTGCCCGGCGTGCGATGCACCCGTGCCCCCGGGTTCCCGATTCTGCACGTCGTGCGGTGTGGCTCTCCAGGGGGCCGGTGCACCGTCTGGGGCAAAGCCCCCCGCCTCCGCGGGAGCTTCCAGGGAGAGCCAGGACCTGGCGTGGTGGATCTCCGGCGGTCTTCTGGTGGTGGTGGTGGTCCTGGTCACCTTTTTGGGTCCTTGGGCCGGCGGCGACGACCCGCCGCCCCAGCCTGCGGCGCCGGGGGCCCAGGGGACGGACCCCATGGCACCCGCTCCCCAGGTGGACCTCTCCACCATGACGGACCGGGAGGCGGCGGACCGGCTCTTCGACCGGATCATGATGGCCAATGAACAGGGGGACGAGGAGGAGGTCACGAACTTCCTCCCCATGGCCCTGGACGCCTACGAGCTGGCCCGGCCCCTGGATGCCGACGGTCACTTCCACGTGGCGGTGCTTCAGAATCTGGCTGGGGACCACGAGGCCGCCCTGGCGGAGGCGGAGACCGTGCTGGAAGAGGACCCCAACCACCTGCTGAACCTCTCCGCTGCGGCGGAGGCGGCGGTGGCCCTGGGCGACAACGCCACCGCCGAGGAGTATTACAGCCGGATCCTGGAGGTCTTCGACTCCGAGGTGGACCGGGACCTCCCGGAGTACCGAGAACATGTGCCCCTCCTCCCGAGCATCCGGGATGAGGCGGCGGCCTTCATGGCCGGCGTTCCCGGGGGTTGAGGGCCCGACTCTCCGAGGTGCGAGGGAAGGGTTCCGATTCGGTTGCCCCCCTTCGTCGGCGGGTGATATCATCGTAGCGAGTCGGGCCACCTCCCGGGCTTCCCGGAGGGCACGTGCCAACCTCCGGTTGCTGCCGGAGTATTCCCACCGGAAATGATGGAAGGATCGGGACGCACCGGGGGCCATGTATGGCTTCGGTCCGGGGCGGTGTGGGAGCGCGCCTGCGGATGGACGGCCCATGGCGATGGGCCCAGAGAGACACCAAGGGAGTTTCAATTGGCCAAGACAGCCGAGCAGAACGGCACCGATACGGAGACCAGGCCCGGGGGTTACAACCCGGGGGAAAAGAACACCGGGATCGTGAAGCCCAAGGGGACCTCCCGTATCCGGGCCCACGAGGGGCTGGATACGGTGGACTTCCTGGAGCGGAAGCCCCGCTGGATGAAGGTTCCATCCAAGGGCGGCGAGAACTACCGTCGTCTCAAACGCCTCATGCGGACCCAATCCCTGCACACGGTCTGCGAGGAGGCGAACTGTCCCAACATCGGAGAGTGCTGGGAGGCGGGGACCGCCACCTTCATGATCCTGGGCGACGTGTGCACGCGGGCGTGCAAGTACTGTGCGGTGGCCCACGGGATGCCCACGGAGCTGGATGAGGATGAGCCCCGCCGGGTGGCGGAGACCGTGGAGGCCATGGGTCTCGAGCACGTTGTCATCACCAGCGTGAACCGGGACGAGCTCCCCGACGGCGGCGCCGGAATCTACGCCGACACCATCCGGGAGGTGAAGCGGCGTCTGCCCCGCTGTTCGGTGGAGGTGCTCATCCCCGACTTCAAGGGAGACGAGGAGGCCCTCCGGATGGTCATGGAGGCCGGGCCCGAGATCGTGGGTCACAACCTGGAGACGGTGGAACGCCTTCACGTGGAGGTCAGGCCCGGGGGACGGTACTGGAGGTCCATCTCCTACCTGGGCGCGGCCAAGAAGATCGACCCCAGTCGGCTTACCAAGACGGGGATCATCCTGGGGATGGGCGAGCGGGAGGAGGAGCTCCGCCAGGCCATGGCGGACCTTCGGGAAGCGTCAGTGGACATCCTCACTCTGGGCCAATACCTTCGACCCTCGGCACAGCACATCCCCGTGGCTCGCTGGATCCCTCCCGAGGAATTCCAGGAGTGGAAGCGGGTGGGGGAGGAGGAGTACGGCTTCCGCCATGTGGAGTCGGGGGCCCTGGTTCGCTCCAGCTATCACGCCAAGGAGCAGGCCCGTGAGGTGGAGGCCGGTGAGGCGGGTCGCATACAGGACGTCCTCGAAGCGGACATTCCCGCACCCGCGGAGTTGCCCGCCTCCCGGCTCGTCCAGATCGAGACGGGGCGGGACAAGTCGGACGCTGAGACGGAGTGACGGAGATGGCCGAGACGAAGACCAAGGACGAGGACGTCGCCGACGTATCCAAGGCCCCCGAGGCTTCCGTGGAGGACTTCTCCAAGGAAGAGCTCCACAGGTTTATGCGGGAGATGCTCCTCTACCGCCGCTTCGAAGAGAAGGCGGAGGAGGCGTACGCCATCGGGAAGATCGGGGGCTTTTGCCACCTCCACATCGGCCAGGAAGCCGTGGCCCTGGGCTTCATCCAGCCCCTGAGGGAGGATGACTACGCCATCTCCACCTACCGGGAGCACACCCAGGCGTTGGCCAAGGGGATGGATGCCAAGGTGGTGATGGCGGAGCTCTACGGGCGGGCTGACGGGTGCTCCCAGGGGAAGGGCGGCTCCATGCACCTCTTCGACACCGAGGTGAACTTCCTTGGCGGCCACGGGATCGTAGGGGCGCAGATCCCTCTGGCCACCGGAGTGGGCTGGAAGATTCTGTACCGGGAAGAGGACCGGGTCTGCGTCTGTTTTCTGGGGGACGCCGCGGTGAACCAGGGGGCGTTCCACGAGTCCATGAACCTGGCGGCCATCTGGAACCTCCCGGTCATCTACGTCGTGGAGAACAACGAGTACGGGATGGGAACCCACATCGGGCGGGTCTCCCCCACCCCCTTGGTGCAGCGCTCCTGCGCCTACGACATCCCGGGTCACGTCGTGAACGGGCAGAACGCCCTGGAGGTGATCTCCTTCATGAGGGGCCTGTTGGAGGAGGTCCGGGGAGGAGGTGGCCCCCAGTATGTGGAGGCCCGGACCTACCGCTTCAAAGGCCACTCCATGTCCGACCCGGTGGCCGGCACCTATCGCAGCAAGGAGGAGCTGAAGGATAAGCAGGAGAAGGAAGATCCCATCCTCCTCCTGAAGGATCAGCTCTTCCAGGCCGAGCTCCTCACCCAGGAGGAGTTGGAGGAGATGGATGAGGCGGCCCGCGTCGAAGTGGAGGAAGCGGCGGAGTTCGCTGACGCCTCCCCACTCCCCGCCGAGGAGGAGCTGTACACGCAGGTCTATGCCGAGTTGAATGAGCATGGGCGCCTCTTCCTGGACGGGCGGGACCGCTGAATCCTCCCCGGACCTTCCTTTTCAACAAGCCCGCAGCCCCTCGAACCGGACGGTGACGATGGCGGAGATTACCTACAGGGAAGCGCTGAACCAGGCTCTGGCCGAGGAAATCGAGAGGGACGATTCCGTTTTCCTCATGGGCGAGGAGGTGGCCGAATACGATGGGGCCTACAAGGTCTCCAAGGGCTTGCTCGAGCGCTTTGGTGAGCGGCGAGTGGTGGACACGCCCATCTCCGAGTTGGGCTTCGCCGGGTTGGGTGTGGGAGCCGCCATGGTGGGGCTCCGTCCCATCATCGAGTTCATGACCTTCAACTTCTCCTTCCTGGCCCTGGACCAGGTCATCAACTCGGCGGCCAAGATGTTCTACATGTCGGGTGGCCAGTACCCCATCCCCATCGTCTTCCGGGGCCCCACGGGCGCGGCGCTGCAGCTCTCGGCACAGCACTCCCAGGCGTGTCAGAGCTGGTACGTGCATGCGCCGGGTATCAAGGTGGCTTGTCCCGCCACGCCGGCGGACGCCAAAGGCCTCCTCAAGGCCGCGGTCCGGGACGGGGATCCGGTGGCCTTCATGGAAGGGGAGCTCCTCTACAACGTGAAGGGTGAGGTTCCCGACGACGACGACTACGTGATCCCCCTGGGTGTGGCGGATGTGAAGCGGGAGGGGAAAGACGTCTCCATCATCACCCACGGGGCGCCGGTCCACCTGGCGCTGCAGGCCGCGGCCAAGCTAGAAAAGGAAGGCGTGGAGGTGGAGGTCCTGGATCTCCGGTGCCTGCGGCCCCTGGATGTGGACGCCATCCTGGCCACGGTAAAGAAGACGAACCGGGTCGTCTCTCTGGAGGAAGGATGGCCCTTCGTGGGGCCTGGGTCCCAGATCGTCGGCCTCATCCAGGACGAAGCCTTCGATTACCTGGACGCTCCCGTGGTCCGAGTGACGCAGGCCGACGTCCCCATGCCCTACGCCAAGAACCTGGAACAGCTCGCCAAGCCCGACGTGGATCGGGTGGTGGCAGCGTGCAACCGCGTTCTCTATCGCTCCTGAAGTCCCCAGCACACGCCGAGACAGTCGAGGAACTCGATGGCAACCAAGGTCCACATGGAGGCGCTTTCCCCCACCATGGAGGAAGGGCAGGTCGTCCGGTGGGTGAAGTCGGAAGGCGATGCGGTGTCCAACGGCGACATTCTGGCCGAGGTGGAGACCGACAAGGCCACGATGGAGCTTTCCGCCCGGGGCGACGGAGTGCTCCGCAAGATCCTGGTTCAGGAGGGGGGCACGGTCCCGGTGGGCGAGGTCATCGCCATCATCGCCGGCGAGGACGAGGACATCGGGGAGTTGGAGGCCGACGCCCCGGACGCAGCGAAGGAGGAGGAGGCTCCGGACGCAGCGAAGGAGGAGGACGAGGAGGCTCCGGAGGAAGCCGCCGCTGAGGAGGAGCCCGACGAGGAGGAGGAAGGAAAGGAGGCCGAGGCCAGCGAAGAGCCGGAACCCTCCAAGGAGCCTGCATCGGAGGAGCGGGTGAAGGCCTCTCCCCTTGCTCGGCGTCTCGCCCGGGAGGAAGGACTGGAGCTGAGTGGGATCCAGGGGAGCGGGCCGGGTGGCAGGATCGTGAAGCGGGACATCGAGGAGGCGGTGGAGAAGGGTGTGCCCGCCGCCCCGGCCGCCGCCACCGCTCCGGAAGACGAGTACGAGGACGTGGCCCTGAGCCAGATGCGGAAGACCATCGCCAAGCGGCTGGTGGAGTCCATCGGGCCCGTCCCTCACTTCTTCCTCACCATGGACGTGGACATGTCCCGGGTGGTGGAGGCCCGGAAACGGGTGAACGACCTCTTGGGAGAGGACGGCCCCAAGGTCTCCTTCAACGACATCGTTCTGAAGGCCACGGCCATGGCCCTGAAGAAGCATCCGGAATGCAATGCTCACTGGGGCAAAGACCACGTCCGGCGCTTCAACCGGGTGCACCTGGGGGTGGCGGTGGCCATTGAAGATGGGCTCATCACCCCGGTGGTGCGGGACGCCCACCTGAAAGGGCTGGCGGAGATCGCCGCGGAGGTTCGGGAGCTGGCGGGGCGGGCCCGGGAGAAGAAGCTCCAGCCCGACGAGTATACCGGGGCCACCTTCTCCGTCTCCAACCTGGGGATGTTCGGAGTGGAGGACTTCACCGCGGTGATCAACCCGCCCGAGGCGGGGATCCTGGCGGTGGGAGCGCTGGAGGAACGGGCGGTGGTGGTGAACGGGGAGGTGGAGGTGCGGCCCCGGATGAAGGTGACCATGAGCTGCGACCACCGGGTCATCGACGGGGCCCAGGGCTCTCGTTTCCTCCAGACGCTCAAGGCCATCCTGGAGGAACCCCTGGTAGCCTTGGCCTGACCTGACCTGCGTACGCCTGCGGTCCAGGGATCCCGGTCCGAGCCCGCTGAACCCTGGGTACACCGGACCCCCATCCGGGTCGTCCGGCCTTCCCATCCGGCACCGGGCCAACGGTCTTCCGCTTCGTGCCGTACGGGGGGTGGCAATGGAGAGGTGGCCTCTCTAACTTGTGGCCGCAACGGCGGTGGGGGGGAGCGGCTCCCTCTGCCGCCGAAAGGCGCAGAGAGGCGGAACGAACGGTAGAGTCTTCTTCTTATAGAGAGCGAGGTGGAACGTGGCCGGAACGTCCGATGATGGTAAAAGCTTCGATCTGAT
>SKZC01000064.1 GCA_007127575.1 Gemmatimonadota bacterium | reverse complement strand
TCAGGATGGACTCGGCGCAGGCCCGCTCCTCGTCCGAAGAGTCGGGACGGCAAGTGAAGATCCGCCCCCGGCTCACGGACTCGGAGACCCCACTGGGATCTTCGGGCCCCACGACGGTCATGTTCCATACGTGGGGGAGGTTCGTCACCCCGTATCCGCTGCTCTCCCCTTCGCCGGCCAGAGACCAGTCGTGAGGCCGAAGGAGGTCCTCATAGGGGCCCTCCGATGTCCGAACGAAGGCGGCGGAGACCCGATGCTGGCCCGCCGGCACCTCTATGGGCTCGGTCTTCAGCGGATATCCCCCACCTCGGTTCCCACTGGCCACCCCGGGCTCGAAGGGCAGGAGGGCCACTCGCTCCCCGTTGATGGAGACGTCGATATCCTCGAAGGTGGCCCGACTCCCGGAGCGAGTCTCCAACTCGATGACGTACTTACCGTCCGCCGGGAAGTGGTGGGTCACCACGATCCCCCCTCGGGTCCCGTAGGGAGCTCCCTCGATATGGTCCCATTGGTGCTGAGAGACCCCCGGGGGAAGCTGATAGGTAGAGTGCGTCGCGGCTGCGTCAGGGTTGCCCACCGCCATTCGGCTGATGGTGCCCGCCGCCGTCAGGTACGAGTCCAGGAGCGTGGGGGAGAGGGCCTGGGCATCGGCCATGTTGTCGAAGTTGCCCAGATAGCTGTCCAGCGGCAGCCAGTTACCGGCGTCCACCTCCAAACCGAGAAGATCGCGGATGGCCCGGGCGTATTCGGCGCGGTTGAGGCGCTGGAAAACCCGCGTTCCGGGATTCGGCTCCTGAGCCGCAGCCTCGTCCACCTTGGTCTCCAGCGTCCGGGCCAAGGTCATGAGGGTGTCGCCACCGGGCCGCGGGATCCCCGGTGGCGGCATCATCTCGAGACGGAGCTTGTTGATGATCTTTTCGGTGCGCTCGAGATCCTCGGTGGCGTGAGCCACGTCATAGCCCTGAAGGGAGATGTTCCCCGTCTCCAGAGCGTCGTTGTGGCAGGACGTGCAGAGACGCTGGACGACGCCGGTCAGAGCCTCCTCGGGAATCTCGACTTCGGCGTGGGTGTCGGCGGGGTCGGGGGACGGGATCGGAAGGGCGTCGTAGGCGAGGGACTCGTCGGACTCGGGGGCGGGTAGGGCGCTGGGTCCCGGTTGCTCACTGGTGGCGGCCACGGCCAAGGACCGCTCCGGCAGAGAATCGCCGTCGTTTCCAGGGTGGAGGACAACCCACAGAACGGCCGCAGCGACCAGAAACGCCGGGATCGATCTCTTCATACGGCCCACCCTCATGCTGTAAACAAAGTGCTTCCCGCTTCCGGGCCACAACGTCAGCAGCACGGACTACCGGAGTTTGTGGATAATTCGGTTTATCGTAAGGTCTTCGCCGTGGTTTACGCAAGCTTTTTTTCCGGAAGACCTTGTCGTCAGAGCCGCGACCACGTATCCATGGAGCACCATGGAGCCCACGTCGCACAACGACTCTGGAAAATCGTCGGCCACCGGGGACCCCTCGCAGGCCTCCGCCGGAGCGGAGGAGGAGTGGTCGGAGCTCCTCCTCCGCCTCGTCGGTCTCTTCCCGGGAATGGCCTACCAGGCCCTCCCCGAGCCTGGCCGACCCCTCACCTTCGCCAGCGGCCAGGCCGACTCCATCACCGGGGTTCCGGCGTCGGAGCTGATGGGTCCTCCGCCGTGCTCCATCACCCCCTTCGTCTGCCCCGAACACCGTGACGAAGTCACCTCCACCGTGGAACGAGCCCTCTCGAGCGGAAGCTCCTTCAGCCTCCGGTACCCGCTGGTTCGCAGGGACGGCGAGACCGTTTGGGTCTGGGACCGGGGAACGGTCCGACCCTACGCGAACGGCCCTGCGCGGGTGGAGGGGTGGCTCACGGACATAACCCAGCTCGTGCACACGGAGCAGCGAGCCGTCACGGCCCAGCGACGTGAGGCTCTGGGCGAGCTCATCGGGGCGGTGGCCGGCGAGTACAGCAACCTTCTCACCTCCGTCCTCGCGGGAATCGATCTCTCCAGGTCTCGGCTGGGATCGGACCCGGAGGGACTGGAGGCGCTGGAGGACGCCCGTAGTGCAGCCCGCCGGGGCGGGGAGCTGGCCCACGAGCTCCTCACCTTCGCCCTCCGGCGGCCGGGACGCCCCGTGGCCACGGATCTGAACGAGGTGGTTCGAAGGTTGGAACCCCTTCTCCATCAGCTTCTTCCCCACCGCATGCAGGTGGTGACGGCCTTATCCCCTGACCTCCCTCAGACCCGAATCGATCCGGGCCAGTTGGAGCAAGTGGTTCTCAACCTGGCGTTGAACGCCCGGGATGCCATGGAGGGAAAGGGGAGGATCATCCTTCGGACCCGGGAGGTCGTCTTCGGAGAGGGCCATCGGCGCGCGGACGACGACGCCCCGACCGGGCCCTATCTCTGTCTCGAGGTCCGGGATTCGGGGCCTGGAATCCAGCCCGGGGTTCGGACGCGGATGTTCGAGCCCTTCGTCACCACCAAGGAGGGCCGCGCCGGGCTGGGGCTGGCCACGGCGTTCGGGATCGTGCGCCAGGCCAGAGGGATGATCCGGGTTCAGTCGGAACCCGGGGAGGGAACCACCTTCACTGTGCTTCTCCCTTCAGTGGAAGCGCTGGACGGCACGGCAGAAATACGAGGGGAAGACGAGGCGGAGGGCGGGGAGAGGAAGGCGGCCTACACCGGAGAGGGGGCGGAAGACGAGACCCCTCTGGTGCTCGTGGTGGACGACGAGGACGCCGTCCGGCGCTCCATGGTCCGAATCCTGGAACGGAGCGACTACCGAACCCTGGAAGCCAGCGATAGCCACAGCGCGCTGGCCGCAGTGGAAGAGGCCGCCTCGAAGCCGGACCTCCTTCTCACCGACGTCATGATGCCCGGTCCCAAGGGGACCTCCCTGGCGGACCGGCTGCAAGAGCGGATCCCCGGCCTCCCGGTGGTCTTCGTATCCGGCCACGTGGCGTCCAACCAGTCTCACGCGCTCCGCCTGGGACCTGGCAGGGAATTCCTCTCGAAGCCGTTCACCATGAACGAGCTCCTCTCCACGATCCGCGCGGCCCTGCGAGTGGCCCAGGAGAGACCCGGCGGCCCTCCCGGCGGGAGATCCTCGGAGGAGCGGTCCGCTTCCGGCGAGCAGGGGACGGGCTGACCCTTCGAAGGTCTGTTGACATTTTCCGCCGCCTGCGCCTACTCTGGCGAATGGAACGGATCGGATTTTCCGTCAAGTGCCCCCCGCCGGGGGGGCACGGCTGCAGGGAGGGGCCCTGGGTCCCCGTCCAGTGACACCCGTCCCGATAAGGAGCGCTCCATGAAGATCCTGGAGGTTGTCAACGCCGGCCGGACGGTTTCCCGCAGAAGCTTCATCAAAGGAGTGATCGCGGCGGGTGCCACGGCGTCGGCCACCTCGTATCTCTTCCGCGGTCCCGCCTCCGCCTTCGCGGCACCACCGGCTCACGGTGCCGTGGAGCGGCTCATGAGCCTGAACGTGAACGGTCAGCAGCGCCGGGTGGATGTCCTCCCGCATGAGACGCTGGCCATGACCCTCCGGTACAAGCTGGGTCTCCCGGGGACGAAGCTGGGCTGCGACCGGGCCGAATGCGGAGCGTGCACCGTACTCCTGGACGGGACCGTCCATTACGCCTGCTCCATTCTCACCCATCAGGTGAGGGGCCGGGAGGTCCTGACCATCGAGGGACTCGAGGCTCCGGACGGAACCCTCCATCCCGTTCAAGAGGCAGTGGTGGACGAGGCCGGTTTCCAGTGCGCCTTCTGCGCTCCGGGATTCATCATGGCCATGGTGGGGATGCTGAACCAGAACCCGAATCCCACCCGGGAAGAAGCCGCCCGGGCCCTCTCCGGCAACCTCTGCCGGTGCGGAGACTACAACAAGATCCTGAACTCTGCCATGCGGGCCGTGGAGTACACTCAACAGCGGGTCTGACCGGACGCTCCGGACGGCACCGGGCGGCGCTCGGTTTCTCGGAGCGGACCGCTCACCGTGATCGATTCTTCCCGAGGAACGGAGGCCAGAACGATGCCTAAAAGTCGAATCATCGGGAGCGACTTCCCTCAAAGAGACCTGCTGCCGAAGATCACCGGAAGGGCCCGGTACGCCGAAGATTTCAGGGCGGACGGGATGCTCTTCGCCAAGCTCCTTTTGAGTCCCGTACCCCGAGGCAGGGTCCGACGACTCGATACCAGCGCGGCCCTGGCGATGGACGGCGTCTACGCGGTGGTGACCGCAGACGACTTCCCATCGGTGGACCCACCGGGTGAGGCGGTTCTCACCAACGAACCCGTCTATCAAGGACAGCCCATCGCAGCCGTGGCCGCAGTGGACGAAACCACCGCTGCGGAGGCAGTGGAACGCCTCCGGCTCGACATGGAGCGCCTTCCCTTCGCCCTGGATCCCCTGGACAGCCTCCGGCCCAATGGGCCCAACGCCCGGGACGAGGGCAACGTGTACGGAGACGAGGGGATCGAAACGCTCAAGTGGACGAGCAATGACATGGCGGCGGTGGAGCAAGGGCGACGACCGGAGGGGGTGGAGGGAACGGTGGAGTGGTCATTCGGCGACCTGGATGACGCCTTCGCCCGGGCGGACCTGGTCATAGAGGAACCCATCGTCCATCAATCCCAGACCCATCACCCCATGGAGCCCAGAAGCTCTATGGCCTATTGGCGAAACGGAAAGGTCCACCTCCACGTCTCCACCCAGAGCACCCAGCGCACCCAACAGGCGCTGGCGGGATGGCTCGGGATGGATGAGGAGGACGTGGTCGTCGTTTCCGAGTACACGGGGGGCGGATTCGGGAGCAAGATCCGCGGCACCATCACGGACGTGATTCCTGCGGCCCTGGCACGGCAGGCGGGGCGGCCGGTCATGATGCGGGTGACCCGCGACGAGGAAACGTACTTCGGCCGGGCCCGAACCGGCCTTTCGGGATGGGTGAAGTTCGGATTCCGCGCAGACGGGCGGATCCTGGCCATCGATCTCTTCCTCATCCAGGACAACGGCCCCTTCGGGCGAGCTGGAGACTTCAACTCGGCTGGAACCACCTCGTCTCTTGCCTACCAACCCGAGGCCATGCGCCTCCAGGCCCTCCCGGTGCTCACGAACACCCCACCCCGCTCCGCACAGCGTGCGCCGGGGGGGATGCAGGCCATCGCCATGCTGGAACCCGTGGTGGACAAAGCGGCGAGGCAGCTCAACGTGGACCGTCTGGACGTCCGGCTCATCAACGCTCCTACGCACCGTTCTCCCGTGGGGCCGAACCGGAGCGAGGTCACGAGCGCCTACGTGCGAGAGGCTCTCGAGCTGGGGCGAGAGCTCTTCGACTGGGACCGGAAGAAGGAGCTCAGCGGACAGGTCAACGGCACGAAGGCGACGGGGGTCGGCGTGGCTCTCAGCCCCTACGTGGGAGGCTCCTCCGGGGTGGACGGACTCCTGGTCATCCGTCCCGACGGCAAGCTCTACGTGCATCAGGGAATCGGAAACCTGGGAACCCACTCCGTGTTCGACACCGCCATGGTGGCGGCCGAAGTCCTGGGAATGCCGTGGGAGGAGACGGAGATCGTCTCGGGAGACACGAGCCGGCATCTTCCCCGGAGCACGGTTCAGGCCGGTAGCCAGACCACGCATGCCCACACCCGGGCGAACCACGCGGCGGCCATGGACGCGAAGCGGAAGATCCAGGAGCTCGCAGCCGGCGACCTGGGCGGCGCTCCCGACGACTACGAGGTGGCCGACGGGAGGGTGTTCCGCCGAGGAAGCCCGGCCACGGGCCTCAGCTTCGCCGGTATCGCAGAGCGGGCCATGGAGCTCGGGGGCAGATACGACGGCCATGAGCTGGCCGAGGACCTGCACAGCGACACCGTCCGGTCCGCCCGGGCCCTGGCGGGGCAAGGGCTCATGGGAGTCGCCCGGGACAACTACTCCCACGACGGATCCACCTATTCCTTCGTCGTGGGCTTCTGCCTCGTGGAAGTGGACCGGGAGACGGGGGTGGTGGACCTGAAGGAATACCTCCCTGTCACCGACTGCGGGACGGTCCTGAACCCACGGAGCCTTGCCGCACAGATCCACGGCGGGGGGCTCCAGGGGATCAGTGTGGCGCTCTTCGAGAAGTGGGCCTTCGACTCCCAGTGGGGGGTGAACAGCAACAAGCGGTTCTACACGGCCAAGCCGGTGAGCATCCTGGACGTTCCCGTGGCCATGGACTACGGAGCCGTGGACCTCCCGGACCCCGAAACCCCTGTGGGGGCCAAGGGCATCGGTGAGCCCCCCATCGGCGCCGGTGCGGCGGCGGTGGCCTGCGCCATCGCAGACGCCCTGGGGGGGATCTATCTCACCCGGACGCCTCTCACCCCCGACAAGATCCTCAATGCCATCGAGGGCCGGAGCCCGGCCTACGGACCCCTTCAGACCCACGTCTGACCCGAGGAGAGACCCATGGGCGTAGTCCGCGATATGATGAAGCCGTTCGAGCTCTTTCAGCCCACCGAGCTCGATGGGGCCCTGGACCTCCTGAGCCGCCACGGTAGCGACGCCTGGATCCTCTCCGGGGGGATGGACACCTTCGATTGGCTCAAGGACCGGGCGAAGCAACCCAGCGTAGTGGTAGATCTGGGAGGGGTTTCGGAGCTGAAGGGGATCGAGGGCACGGAGGACGGGATCCGGATCGGCGCCATGGCCAGCCTCACCGAGGTGGCCACTCATCCCGAGATCACCTCCCGTTACCCCCTGCTGGCCGAGTCCGCCGAGAAGGTGGCCACTCCCCAGATCCGCCAGCAGGGCACCCTGGGCGGGAACCTCTGTCAGGACACCCGCTGCTGGTACTACCGGAGCGGATGGCCATGTTACCGCGCCGGCGGCAACATCTGCTACGCGAACACACCCACGGCGCTGAACCGGGAGCACTGCGTCTTCGAGGCGAACCGGTGCGTTGCGGTAAGCCCGTCTGACACCGCTCCGGCTCTCATTGCCCTGGATGCCCGAATGACGATCCGAAGCCGCCGTAGTGAGCGGACAGTCGAGGCCGAGGACTTCTTCCTGGGGCCCGCCACGGACATCACCCGCATGACCGTGCTCCGCCCCGGAGAGCTCCTGACGGAGATCCACGTTCCCCAGCGGTGGGCGGGACAGTCGTACTACTTCGAGAAGGTCGCGGACCGCAAGGCCTGGGACTTCGCTCTCGCCAACGTGGCGGCCACATTCCAACGGCAGAACGGTCGGATCCAGGACGCCCGCATCTGCGTCGGCGCCGTGGCCGCCAAGCCTCTGCGACTCCGAAACGTGGAGGCGGCCCTCAGGGGACAGAGCGTGGACAACAGCCTTCTCGAACAGGTGGGGGAACTGGCGGTGCGGAACGCTCGGCCCCTCCGGCAGAACGAGTACAAGGTGAGCCTTACGCGGAACCTGGTGAAGCGTGCGATCCGGGATGCCCGAACCTGATACAGGGAACTTGGGGACCGGTGTGCGGAACTCGAGCTCGTTGCCGGCGGTCCGCCAAGCCCATCCCATTCTGGAGTAGCCATGGACTTCGTACGTAGAGCTCGAAACCCCTGGGGGGACGAGGTGCTCCTCGGTCTCTCCTGGGACCTCTTCTGGGCGGCAGTGGTGGCGGGCGCCATCTTCATCGTCGTCCACGCCTACCTCTCCTGGAAGAAGAAGCCGGGCGCTCCCACGAACCCCAGCGTTCCGGCGGCGGGAGAGCTTCCGGAAAAGATCGAGCGCCATGGCCGAAGCGCCAGGATCTCGCATTGGATCCTCGCCGTGGCAGTCCTCGTTCTCCTGGTCACGGCTTTCGTGCCCATCCTGGGGCTCCAGTTCCCGTGGGTGACGATCCACTGGATCGCTGGAGTGGTCCTCACCATCTA
>SKZC01000249.1 GCA_007127575.1 Gemmatimonadota bacterium | reverse complement strand
TCGGTGAGGATGCCGGGCAGGGCGCCGGACGGGACGACCTCGAGGCGATCCAGAGGATGCTTGAAAGGCTGGGTGCTTCCGTCCAGGTGCACGCGCTAACGGTGCCGGAGCGGCTCGGGGCTGCAGGTCCCGGGAATGGAAGGCTCTCCGCCGGGGTTGGGGCGGGACGGAGGACAGGAAACGAAGTGCCGGGATGGACCGGCTCGGTAGGTAAAAAGCGATCGCTTGGGTGAGTCGACTATGGAAGCTTCTGCGACAATGACGCGCATGGCGGGGTCGGCTGGGCTCTTGGACGAGGCCCAGTCGGAGACCGCCTCCTCGCTGATCTCGACCCTGACGCCGGAGCAGGCGCTCTGGCTCAGCGGATATCTGGCCGGTCTCGCAGGGTCTCCGCCCGCTTCCTCCAACGGAGGGGAACACAGCGGCGAAGCGGGACCCCGGGTTACGGTTCTGTACGGGACGGAGACGGGGAACGCGGAGAGTGTGGCGTGCCAGTTCGTGGAGCGGGCCGTGGAGGAGGGGCTGCAGGCGCGGGCGGTGGACATGGCCGACTACCGAACAAAGGACCTTCGGGATGAAGGCTGGCTCGTTCTGATTTCGGCGACCCACGGGGAGGGGGACCCGCCGGAGCCCGCGGCAGGGTTTTTTGAGTACCTGTGGAGTCGAAAGGCGCCCGACCTGGAGGGAGCGAGGTTCGCGGTTCTCGCCCTGGGCGACAGCAGCTACGCCTACTACTGCAAAGCCGGTCGGGACCTGGACGAGCGGTTCGAAGAGTTGGGGGCGCAGCGGATTGCGGACCGGGAAGAGTGCGACGTGGACTTCGAGGAAGCTTCAGGCGCGTGGGTAGATGCCCTGGTGGCTCGCCTGAAGAAGGAGGTCCCGGTGGCCGCTCCTGCCGGAGTGGGGACGGGCAACGGCAACGGCACCGCACCGAAGATTCCCGACGCGGTGGGAGGGCTCCTGCAGGGGGTTGGAGGAAGGGCTTCGGCCTCCGTCCTGGGTGGGGGTGCCCTCGCTACGGCACCGGCGAAACCCAAATACACGCGGCGTCACCCGTATCGTGCGGAAGTTCTGGAGAACCTTCGTTTGAACGGACGGGGCTCGGACAAGGAGACCCATCACGTCGAGCTCCTGGTGGAGGAAGGGGAGCTTCACTTCGAACCCGGCGACAGCCTGGGGATCGTGCCCGAAAACGAGGAGCCATTGGTGGAGGCGGTGGTGGAGGCCCTCGGACTGAGCGGCGGTGAGGCGGTCACCGTGGGTGGGAAGGAGTGGGCATTGGCCGAGGCCCTCAGGCGAGAGCTCGAGCTCACCCGGCTCACCCCGGCCTTCCTTCGATCCTACGCTGAAGTCGCCCAGGCTCGGGAGCTGAAGGCGCTCCTCTCCTCCGAAGATCTGGAAGCCCTCAACTGGTACATGACGTGCAACCAGGTCATCGATGTGCTGGAGAGCTACCCAGTGGAAGGTCTCCAGGCTCAGGTGTTCGTGGAGATGCTGCGGAAGCTTCAACCCCGACTCTACTCCATTGCTTCCAGTGCGAAGTGGATGCCGGATCAGATCGATCTCACGGTGGCTATCACCCGGACCACGGCGGATGGCAAGGCTCGAAACGGGGTGGCCAGCTCCTATCTGGCGGAGCGACGGTCGCCGGGGGATCCGTTGGATGTCTACGTTCAGCGGAATAAGTCCTTTCGGATGCCGACGGACCCCGACGCGCCCATCCTCATGATCGGTCCGGGAACCGGCGTCGCCCCCTTCCGGGCCTTTCTCCAGGAGCGCGAGGAACACGGGGCTTCCGGACCCACCTGGCTCTTCTTCGGGGAACGCCGATTCCGGGAGGATTTCCTGTACCAGACGGAGTGGCAGCGTTTTCTCGAGACAGGCGTACTCACCCGGATGGATGTGGCCTTCTCCAGGGATCAGGCGGAGAAGGTGTACGTGCAGGACCGGCTCCGGGATCGGGCCGCAGATGTCTTCGAATGGCTGGAGGATGGGGCGTACCTCTACGTCTGCGGAGACGCTCAGGCCATGGCTCCCGATGTGCATCGTACCCTTGTGGATGTCGTCCGCGAGGAAGGAAGTCGCTCGAACGAGGAGGCGGAGGCCTATCTGAAAGAACTCCAGGAAGAGCGGCGCTACCAACGAGACGTGTATTGAGGCTTTGAACCCAGCAGGGGAATCGATGAGCGGCTCTCAGGAAGACGACGGAAGTCAGAACGGGGTGGACCGGAGTACGGATCGGTCCCAGCCCGTGGAGACCCTTCATCCCAACGAGCGGCTCAAGGCGGAGAGTCGACAGCTCCGCGGGACCGTTCTCGACGGACTGGCGGATCGGATCACCAACGCGGTTTCCGACGACGACACCCAGCTCATCAAATTCCACGGGATCTATCAACAGGATGATCGGGATCTCCGGGAAGAGCGCCGGCGGAAGAAGTTGGAGCCGGCGTACCAATTCATGATCCGAGTCCGGCTGCCCGGTGGAGTGTGCCGACCCGATCAGTGGCTCCAGCTCGACGAGCTCGCCCGCACCCGGGCAAACCGGACCCTCCGCCTCACCACCCGCCAGACCTTCCAGTTTCACGGGGTACTGAAAGGGAACCTGAAGGCGACGATTCAGGGGATCCACGATACCTTACTGGACACCCTGGGTGCTTGCGGCGACGTGAATCGAGGGGTCATGGCCACGCCGCTGCCGGAGCTCGGACCGATCCACGAACAGCTCTTCCCCGTGGCCAAGGCGGTGAGCGACCACCTCATCCCCCGCTCCCGGGCCTATCACGAGATCTGGCTGGAGGGGGAGCCCCTCTACCGGGGGGCGAAACAGGAGGAAGGAGCCGACGACGAGCCCCTATACGGACGGACCTACCTCCCGAGAAAGTTCAAGATCGGCTTTGCAGTTCCGCCCGTGAACGATGTGGACGTCTTCACCCAGGATCTGGGGTTCATCGCCATCGCCGATGGGGATGACCTTCTGGGCTTCAATGTGGTGGTGGGAGGGGGCATGGGCCGAACGGACAACGAGCCGGAGACCTACCCGCGCCTGGGGGACGTCATCGGGTTTTGCCCGGCGGACCGGGCCAGGGAAGTGGCCGAGGCCGTCGTTACTATCCAGCGGGACTACGGGAACCGGGTGGATCGGAAGCTGGCCCGAATGAAATACACCATCGACCGCATTGGTTTAGGGTGGTTCGTGGGCGAGCTGGAGCGGCGTCTGGGGTGGAAGCTCCAGGAGTCCCGACCCTACAGCTTCGAGACGAGTCAGGACGCCTTCGGCTGGAGCACGAACCGGGACGGTACTGTGAACTACACCCTCTTCGTCGAGAACGGACGGGTGAAGGACCAGGCAGACGGGGCCCACTCTCTCTCCCATCGGACGATGACGGGGATTCGGGAGATCGCACGGATCCATAAAGGGGATTTCCGCATCACCCCGAACCAGAACCTCATCGTGGCCCGGATTCCTCCAGAGGAGGAAGAGACGGTCCATGCGCTGCTGGAAGAGCACGGGATCCTGGCGGCCACCGAACGGACCCAGGTTCGACGTCATTCCATGGCCTGCGTAGGGTTTCCTACCTGCGGGCTCTCCATGGCGGAGAGCGAGCGCTACTTTCCCGACCTGATGACGAAGGTAGAGGGTCTAATGGCCGAATTGGGCCTCGGGGATGTGCCCGTCGTCATGCGGATGAGCGGCTGCAATAACGGCTGCTCCCGACCCTATGTGGCGGAGATCGGGTTTTCGGGGCGGGCTCCGGGGAAGTACAACGTCTACCTGGGCGGGGGATTCCACGGTCAGCGCCTGAACAAGCCGTTTCTGGAGAACGTGGGCGAGGATGTGATCCTGGAGCACCTCGGCACCCTCTTTCGGAGCTACGCTGAAGGGAGGGAGGAGGGAGAACGGTTCGGGGACTTTGT
Source organism: Gemmatimonadota bacterium (assembly GCA_007127575.1). Classification (GTDB taxonomy): domain Bacteria; phylum Gemmatimonadota; class Gemmatimonadetes; order Longimicrobiales; family Gaopeijiaceae; genus SKZC01. The sequence goes on along the minus strand of SKZC01000249.1, from coordinate 4,001 downwards.
GATTCGAACCGGCGTCGTCCCGGAGGTGCGCGAGGGCCGTGAGTTTAACGAATGAGGACACTAGCCCGCGGAGCGGGAGAATTCACCTGGACCAAGGACGGTCGATGAGCGACGAGACGAGCACGGCTCCACCGAAGCACCTGGAGACCCTTCACTGTCGCATCTGCGGTACGGAGGTCGCTGCGGGCCCCGTACATGTATGCGAGATGTGTTTCGGTCCCCTGGAGGTCCACTATCCCCTGGAGGCGCTTCGGGGCCGGCTCACGTGGGAGGTGATCCGGGGTCGCCCCACCGACCTCTGGCGCTACCGCGAGCTCCTGCCCCTGGAAGGGGGGCCGACCCTGGCTCGAGGAGTGGGCTGGACTCCCCTCCTTCCCGCGCCCCGCCTCGGGGCTGAACTGGGAATCGACGATCTCTGGGTCAAGGCGGATCTCTCGAATCATCCCACCCAGTCGTTCAAGGACCGGGTGGTGGCGGTGGCGCTCAACCGAGCCCGAGAGTTTGGCCTGGAGGATGTGGGGTGTGCCTCCACCGGCAACCTGGCGAATGCCGTGGCGGCCCAGGCCGCTGCCGGAGGCTTTCGGGCGTGGATCTTCATCCCGAAGGATCTGGAGCCGGAGAAGATCATCGCCACGGCGGTCCACGGGGTGCGGGTCGTCCGGGTCAACGGTGTCTACGACGATGTGAACCGGCTGTGTGCCGAGGTGGCGGACCGATTCCCGTGGGGAATCGTGAACGTGAATCTGAGAGCCTACTACAGCGAGGGATCCAAGACCGTCGCCTTCGAGATGGCGGAACAGTTGGACGGGGCCGTACCGGCGAACATCGTGGTCCCCATGGCGGGGGGCTCCCTCATCACGAAGATCGGAAAGGGATTCCGGGAGCTGGGGGCGCTCGGCTTGGTGGACCCGGGTCGACAGCCTCGGCTCTTCGGTGCTCAGGCATCGGGGTGTGCGCCCATCATCGGGGCCCTGGAGCGAGGAGAGAAGAGGGTGGAACCGGTCCGGCCCGACACCATCGCTCGCTCGTTGGCCATCGGGAACCCAGCCGACGGCCCGTTCGCTCTTCAGGCCATCCGGGAAAGCGGGGGTTGGGGGGCCGGCGTATCGGACGACGAGATCCGGGAGGGAATCCGGCTGCTCGCTACCCTTGAAGGGATCTTCACGGAAACGGCGGGGGGAGTCACCGTGGCGGCGGCGGCTCGACTCGCCGCCGAGGGCCGGTTCAAGGATAGTGAAGGGGCCACGGTCCTTTGCATCACCGGAAACGGCTTGAAGACTCCGGAGGTCGCTCGCTCCACATATGAGCTGGGAGAGGTGATCGAACCCCGTCTCCAGGAAGTAGAGCGCCTGGCCGAGGCGGGGTTGGGGCTCGGTGCATGAACACCCTTGAGAGGATGAGGAGCGAACGATGACTACGACGACGAAGGTGAAGGTGCGGGTGCCGACACCCCTGAGCAGCGCCACCGGGGGCGAGCGGCAGATCGAGGTGACGGGCTCCACCGTTCGGGAAGTGCTCCAGGCCGTGGGAGAGATCCATCCGGAATTCCTTGATCGGATTCTCGTGGACGGAGGCGAACTCAGAGAGTTCCTGAATATTTTCGTGAACGGCTCGGATGTGCGCTTCGAGGAGAAGCTGGACACGCGGGTTCAGGACGGCGACGAAATCTCCATCGTGCCCTCCATCGCGGGGGGTGCGATTCCGTGACGCGCTGCAAGAGGCGGAAGTGGGCCGCTGGACTGGGGGCGGGCCTGGGCTTCCTCCTCCTGCTTTCCGGATGTGGTGAGGGGGACGTCCCGGAAGGAGCTTCCCGGGTCGTACAGGGGGGCGCACTCTTCGACGGCACCGGCGACCAGGTAGTTCCCAACCCCGGGATCGTGCTGGCTGACGGGCGGATCCAGGCCGTGGGAGGGCCGGCGGTGGAGGAGGCGCTGGCGGCGGGGGCGCGGGTGACCCCACTCCGGGACGAGGAGGTGGTGATCCCGGGCCTCTTCGATCTCCACGCCCATTACGCCGTGGACCTCCTGGGACAGGGGCGTGTGGACGAGACGCAGGTCTACCCCCTCCTCTTCCTGGCCAACGGGGTGACCTCCACCTTTCCTGCCGGCGAGGTGAACCCCACCCGCATGAGGGAGCTGAGGCTCGGGATCGAAGCCGGCGACGCCAGGGGACCCCGGATCTTCAACTCGGGCCCCTACTTCGGAACCGCCCGGGAGGGGGAGAGCGAGTGGGATCCCGAGATCACCGCCGAAGAGATCCAGGCCGAGGTGGACCACTGGGTGGAGTTGGGTGCCCACGGCTTCAAGGCCAAAGGGATCACGGCTCCCCACCTGGAGGCCCTCATCGAGCGGGCCCATCACCACGGCCGGACGGTGACCGGTCACCTGGGATCCGGCTTCCGGGGCACCGTGAACCCCCGGGACGCCATCCACATGGGGATCGACCGGGTGGAGCACTTCAAGGGCGGGGACGCCATGCCTCCGGACCGGTCCGCGTACGCGTCGCTGGTGGAGATGCACCCGGAGATGCCCGAGTTCGAGGCCATCTCCCGACTCTTCATCGACGAGGGGGTCTTCTACAACGCCACCATCACGGCCTACGGGTACTTCGGGGAGCGGGACCCGGAGGTCTTCGACTACTTCCACGACGAGATGCGCTACCTTACCCCCTACGCCGGGGAGCGGGTGGAGGAGCGGCTTCCCCGGTCGGTGAACGAGCAGTTCGAGCGGATCTACTGGGTGAAGCGGGACCTCATTCGCGCCTTTTACGAGCTGGGCGGGGGAGAGCTCATCACCCTGGGGACGGACCATCCGTCGTGGGGGGAGTACTTCTCGGGCTTCTCCGTCCACCGGGAGCTCCACGCCTTCGTTCTGGCGGGCATTCCCGAGGCCTCGGCCCTCCGCTTTGCCACCATGAATGCGGCTCGGGCCCTGGGCGTGGACGACCGGCTGGGGACCATAGAGGAGGGGAAGCTGGCGGACCTGGTCGTTCTCCGAGGCGATCCCCTGGAGGACATCCGGAACACCCGCTCACCCCGACTCGTGGTGAAAGAGGGGACGGTCTACACCCCGACGGCCCTCCTGGTGCGGGCTGACGGGCGCTTGGGGCCCCGGGGCCCCAAGGAGGTGGAGGAATGGTAGGAAGCCGCGTCGAGCTCGGTCTTCCCGAGGGAGCTCGGCTCTCCTGTGCCCGACGCGGCCCCCTTCCCGTCAGTGGTGATGCCCGCCCTGGTGGTGCTCGCAGGTCACGTTCGGGTTGAACTGGGAGACCAGCCCGGTGGGGTTTTCCCGGTAGAGCCAGAGGTGGAGCTCGTAGTGGGGCTCGAACCCGTGGGCCTCGTCGATCTCCGTAACGGGGTTGTTCACCAGGTGGTAGTACTGATTGCCCATGAACTCCGGTGCGCCCGGGTTCCCGGCCTCTCTCCACGGGGCCTCGAAGATGAGGTTCTCCACCGCCACCAACTCCAGGGACCCGTCCGCCTGAGGCTCGTATACGAGGATGGCCGGCTCCCGGAAGTCCTGGTGCACGCCCACTCCCGCCACCCGCGGCTCGGTCTGTGTGATGCCCAGGAGGTCGGGCCGGAAGAAGTGGATCCCCATCCCGCCGAGCTGTCGGGGGAGCCCTTCGATCTCCGGAGTGATGCACATGTCCATGGGATCCCGGAGGTATCCTTCGGCCAGCGCCACCTCCACGTCCCGGTATTTTTCGGTGGCCGCCAGGATGGCACGCAGCTCCTCGGCCAGCGCCGGGTTGTTCTGGGCCACCGCCTCAATGACCCGGTGCGGGTCCGCGTCGGTCGCTCCGGTGGGATGGGCGGCCAGGACCCCCTCCACAGCCGAGACGGGGGACAGGGCGAGGAGGACGGCGAGGCAGGCCAACCCCGCCGGGAAGCGTGAGCGATTCTTCATGGGACACCTCCAAATGGGCTGAACGGTCCCCGTCGGCGACGAGGGGATTCGGGTGTCGGACCTCAGCAAGAGAACGGTATGGGGGGCATGAGC
>SKZC01000052.1 GCA_007127575.1 Gemmatimonadota bacterium | reverse complement strand
GACTCGTCTTCGAGCTGACGGAGGATGGGGAGACCGTGGAAGAGGAGGACCTCCTGGAGGGGTCCTACTCCTGGGCCGACGACACGGTGACCATGGAGCCCACCGTGGGAGGACCCTACACCCTCACGGTCGAGGGGAACACCCTCACCCTCCAGGAGGGGAGCCTGCGGCTGGTCTATCGGCGATAACGCGTTCGGGACCACTGCTGGCGGTGACGCCGTCACCCCACCGACATTCCGCCGTCAGCTCTTCGACACGTCCAGGACCAGGGCCGCGGTGGTGTAGCCCCCACCCACCGAGGTGAGAACCATCCGAGCCGGATCGGGCACGGGCCCGTGCTCGCCGCGGAGCGCCTCGTCCAGCGCCACACCCACCGTAGCAGCGGAGCAGTTCCCGTATTCGGCGATGGTATGGATCACCCGGCCTCGCGGGAGGTCGAGCTGACCTTCCAATCCCTTGGTGATCCGGAGGTTCGCCTGGTGAGGGACCACCAGGTCCACCGACTCCCAACCCACTCCGGCCTCCTGGAGAGCGCGCGTAGCCACTCCTTCCATGGCCAGGATGGCCCGCTTCAGAACCCGCGGCCCTCCACCCATGTGGAGCTTGGGTACCGGCTCCTCTTCGGACTCCCAACCCTGGCCCACGATGAACAGGTGCTCCCGCTTATAGTCGCCCGTGAATTGCGGAGGCCCCAGCACACCGGGCTCTTTCGATGCCGACAAGACGGCCGCCGAGGCGCCATCGGAGAAGAGGACGGCGGTGGTGGGATCCGCGTAGTTCACGATCCGGGTCAGGGTATCGGACGCCACCGCCAGCACCGTCTCCGCCATCCCGCTCCGAATGAAGGCGTAGGCCGACCCCAGCGCCTGCACGAAGGCGGCACACGCTCCGTTGATCGTGTATCCGCCCACCTTGGGAATGCCCAGGAGCTCCCCCAGGGTACAGGCGGCGTTGGGAACGCCATCGGAAGGCGTCACCGTGCCGAAGAGGATGAGGTCCACCTCCCCAGGCTCCAAGCCGGCGTCCCGCAGCGCCGCTTTCGAGGCCTCTGCGGCCATGCTCTCGGTGGTGAGCGTCCCGCCCGGGTCGGCCACCCTCCGGGCACGGATGCCGGTGACCTGCTGAGCCCAACGATCGAACACCTCCTCGGGGGACAGGGACTCCACGTCCTGGTGGGACCGCCGGAGGGACGTTCGCGCACGCTCCAGGTCGAAGGCCCCCCGGATGCTCTCCTTCTCGAAGAGTTCTGGATTGGTCATGGAGTCCGGGGGAAGATACGACCCGGTGCCCATCAACTTGGCTGTGGGGTGGTGAGATTCGGTCATTTTGATTGAGCCCGTAGGAGCGAGTCCGGCGGAAAAGCTACCGAGGGCACAATATACCTGTCATACCGAGCGCGTCGAAGCGGGCACTAGGAGGCCGTCGGAGTCACCCCCCAACCCGACGCTCGGCCTCCCGAAGCTCCTTCAGGGCGCCTCCGGCCAACCGCACCTTGCGGAACCCCCCGGTGTAGGCCCGGTGACGGAGGGTGTCGTAGCCGGAACGACGGATCTCCCGGTGAATCCCCTGATAGACCCGAGCCGCCACGGCCATGGCCCTTCGGTAGCCTGGAGGCAGATGAGGAAGGGCCTGGGAGGCCGCCCCGTATCCGGCATCCGCCCGACACATGAGCTCTTCCAGAACGGCGGCGAAGCCAGGGCTCACTTCCCCCCCTCCCCGGGCTACGGCCTCCAGGGCATCCACCTCCACCCCATGACGTTCCAGCAAATCCTGGGGAAGATATACCCGCCCCATTCGGAGGTCCTCTCCCACGTCCCGGGCGATGTTGGTAAGCTGCATGGCCCGCCCCATCTCACCGGCCATCTCTTGGGCCCACGGGTCCCGGACCCCCGCCAATCCGGCGATCCAGAGACCCACCACCCCGGCCACCCGGTGCGTGTAGACCTCGAGCTCCTCCATGGTTTCGTACCGGGTGGGGTGAAGGTCCATCCTCACCCCTTCCACGAGCTCCTCCACCAGCCGGAACGGCACCTTCGCCTCCCTCATCTCCGCCATGACCTCCGTCAGGAGTGGCACCGAAGAAACTCCCTCGTCGTATGCCGTGCGAGCCCGTCGAAGGAGGTGGTGGAGCTGGGCCTCGGCCACCTGTGAATCCGGCGCCCGATCCACCGCGTCGTCCACAGTGCGACAGAACGCGTAGAGGCGGGTCATGGGCCCCCTCACTTCCCGGGAAAGGAGATGAGAGGCGAAGTGGAAGGACCGCCCATGCCGTTTGAGGATGTCTCGAGGGTCGTGGGAGAGGCTCCCTTCAGATCGACCTTTCACAGGAACCTCGGGCCCGGCTCGGCGAGCCTCCAACTCCCGACCCACTCCCTCCCCCGCCGTGCGGATCCAGCCGCGGACGCCGTCATGAAGCGCATGAGCCCACGGCAATCGAACCTGGAGCCGAACCAGGAGCTTCCTCCCTTCCGCCTCCAGCGCCGCCAGGGCCCGGAGGGCGGGAACCGAACCGTCCCGGCGGTGGAACAGAGCACGAGGGTGGGCGCCCGAGGGGAGATGGGCCTGGGGCCAGGTCCAAAGCCCTCTCTCCACATCGGCGAAGGGGTCCTTCCCGGTGGCTGCCGCGGGGCAAAAGTCCAGGAGGTCGTCCACCCGCTGATAGAAGGTGCCCACCTTACGACCGAGTTCCGCCAGCTCCTCCTGGTCCGCGGCTCGATCCAGGATCGCCCCGGCGGCCAGGGCGGCACCGAAGAGCTCCCCCGACTTCCCACGGGCCAGGGCCCGTGCCCCGTCCTCGTCCAGCTTCCGGCCCGCGGCCCGGGCCTGAGCCCGCTCCCCGGCGATGGTCCGGTCCACGGCATGGGCGAAGGCGGTGGCGAACTCCAGGCTTCCGGTCCGGAGCGCCGCAGCGTACCCACGAGCCAGAAGCCGGTCCCCTTCGATCAGGGCGGCTCCCACTCCACCTCGTTTGACCAGTGTGGGCTCCCTCCTCCGGAGCTCCGCTCCATCCACCACGTCGTCGTGCAGGAGGGAGGCCTCGTGGGCCAACTGGATGGCCAACGCGGCGAACCAGAAGGGAGAGCCGGGACCTCCGGATCCTGCCGTCCCGGCCACTGAGGCGGCGAAGCGGGGGCGGAGGAGCTTACCGCCGAAAGACGGAGCGTCATCGTGCCCGTCCCCCAGTTCCTCCTGCAGGAGGGTCCAGGCCTCTCGGAGCCCGGCCAGGACCGGATCCGTCTCCGCCGCCATCCGGGCTGGCCGGAGCTCCGCGGCACCCCGCTGCGCGGTCACCTTGCGCCACTCCGCGCCGAGGCCACAGCCCGGCCTTGCCACGAGCGAGCGAGAGCCCACAAGGCAAGGTACGCGGTGAGGGTAAGGAGAACCGCCCATACCAGCCCCGCCGCTGCAGCCATTCCCAGCGCCAGAAGGACGTTGGCGGCGTAGAAGCTCACCATCCACTTCGTCGGGAGCTCTCCCAGCCAGCGGTGCGCCCCCAGCGCGATGAACGACCCCATGATGAGGACGGAGGTGAATATCCACCCGAAGAGGTTGATCCAGGGCATTCCGTAGTAAGCCCCGTCCACCTCCCACCGCCAGTAGACCGTGGCATAGCTCATGGCCGGGTCCAGGGCCAGGTCCCACGCGGTGAGGAAGAGGGCTCCCAAAACGACCCATCCCACCATACCGACTCCAGGGGCTATCCGGAGGGCCAAGTGGAAGGACGGTACGGCCATGAGGAACCACGAGAGGGGAATGACGAGCGGGACCAAATCGAACCAGCGGGGCCCCAGAAGCCCCGTGTATTCATACGGGCCGAAGGGAAATCCAAACGCCGTGCCTGAAAGCTCCGTACCCAGACCGATGAAGTATGCGGAGAGGAAGAGTGGAATCCACCGAATCCCGCTCCGCAGCAGGAGGAGAACCATGAGGGCTCCTCCCGCCAGGAGGATCTGTCCGATGGAGAAGAGGCGATACGACGTCGTGTAGAACGGAATCGTGGATGGGTACCGAGCGAGAAGCTCGGGATTCATTCCGAAGCTGGCAAAGCCCAGGACCGCCGCTCCGCTGAAGACCATCACCGCCCAGAGAGCCCCGACCTCGAGGATAGAAGGTACGGTCCAGCCCCCGATGGAAGGCTGGGAGCGAGGGATCACCAGGCCCTGGCGGGGCCACTCGGCTTCCAAAGCCGGGCCCCCTTTCGCCGAGCCCCTGCCGGCCCCTTCAGCTTCAGACCCCATGGACCCTGATGACATGGCTTGAGCCCCAACGCTGGCGTGGTGGCCGGTTTCCGGAGCGCCCCCCCGGCTCCTCGACCCCCAACGATGGGGCTGGACCCGAGGGTTTGTCAAGATTTTTTCTATATAGCCATTGACAAGGCGGACTGAACGGGCGCATCGTGTGGCCCATGGACAACCAAGTTCGTCACCCTCACCCGGTACGGGTCGTGGTCGCCCGCACCGGGGTATCCGAACACCTTCTCCGCGCCTGGGAGCGGCGGCACGACGCCATCCGGCCCGCGCGCACAGAAGGGGGACAGCGTCGCTATTCGGACGCAGACGTGAGGCGCATCCGGCTCCTACGAGACGCGACATCCCTGGGAGTCCCCATTCGCGAAGCCGCCCCCCTCTCTGACGCAGAGCTGCGAAACCTGATCCAGTCAGCGGTTCAGGAGAAGGAAAGTGCCAGGCAAAAGCTATACGCCCGCACGGAGAGCGCCCGGAGGGCCGCCTTCGAGGCCGTGACCCACCGGAACACGTCGGCACTTCGGGAGATTCTTCACCGAGGAGCCATGATCCATTCCGGGCTCACGTTCATTGAGGGGCTGGTGGCACCCCTCCTTCGAGAGATGGGGGACGGGTGGAGCCGAGGCCTTCTGGGGGTAGCGGAAGAGCACTTGGCCTCGCAGGTCTTTCGAGAGGTCCTGGGGGAGCTCCTTCAGGAGGTGAACCCAACCCCCTCCTCCTTCATCGTCGTGGCCACCACTCCTCCTGGCCAGCGCCACGAGTTCGGAGCCCTCCTGGCGGCGCTGGCGGCCGCCCACGCCGGATGGCATGCGCTCTATCCGGGCCCGGACCTCCCGGTGGAGGAGATCGTTCGCCTGGGGGGGAGGGAGGGAGTTCGGGCGGTGGCCCTGAGCGTGGTCCTACCGAGACGAAGGGAGGAGGCGGAAGAGGAGCTTCGGTCCCTGCGAAACGGGCTGTCCCCCGAGGTCCTACTACAGGTCGGCGGCAACCCGGCGATCCAGAAGTTAGGGGCGCAAGTGGAGGGAGTGGGAACGCCAGCCACCTTCACCGACTTCGCTGAACGGCTGCGGAGGGTCGCCGGTTTCCAGGAGATCGAAGGGTGAGGAGAAGCTGGGGATGACGGCCCGTGCCGTGGTCATCGGCGCCGGCCTGGGCGGCCTGGCAGCCGCTGTGAGACTGCGGGTTATGGGCTACGCCGTCACGGTCCTGGAGGCCCTCCCCGACCCGGGGGGACGAGCCCGGGTGTTCGAGAAGGACGGCTTCACCTTCGATGCGGGCCCCACGGTCATCACCGCCCCATACCTCCTGGACGAGCTCTTCCGGATCGCTGGGCGGGAGCCCGGCGACTACTTCAGCCTCGTGCCCGTGGACCCCTACTACCGGATCCTCTTCCCCCACGGAGAGCACTTCGACGTCTTCGCCGACGACGAGCGCCTGCTCGATGAGATCCGACGCTTTCGCCCCGGAGACGTGCCCGGATACCGGAGGCTCGCCCGCCACGCGGAACGGATCTTCGACGTGGGCTATCTCCAGTTGGCGGACCGTCCCTTCCTACGTCCCTGGGATATGATCCGGGTCATCCCCACCATGCTCCGTCTCGGCAATCACAGGAGCGTCTACGGACTGGTCTCCCGCTACCTCCGGGACGAACGCCTGCGACAGGCATTCTCCTTCGAGCCCCTGCTGGTGGGGGGCGACCCCTTCCGCACCACATCCATCTACCTCCTCATCCACACGCTCCAGAGGAGATGGGGCGTGCATTTCGCTCTGGGAGGGACGGGATCCATCGTGAATGGACTCGTGCGCCTTCTCCTGGAGCTGGGGGTGGAGCTCCGCTTCGACTCGCCAGTGGAGCGGATCGAGGTGGCAGATGGCCGAGTCCGGGCCGCCCACACCGCGGACGGGCTTCGAATTCCCTGCACGACCATGGTGGCCAATGCCGATCCCGCTCACGTCTACACGGAGTTGCTGAAGGATGCACCCCGTGCTCGGAACACGGATGCGGCGGTGGCGAGGCGCCGCTCCTCCATGGGGCTCTTCGTCGGCTACTTCGGAACCCGAGGGACGTTTCCCGACGTGGAGCATCACACCATCCTCCTGGGGCCGAGGTACAGGGGCCTCCTCCAGGACATCTTCCAGAAGCGGATCCTCCCGGACGACTTCTCCCTCTACCTCCATAGACCCACTGCCACCGACCCCTCCCTGGCGCCTCCAGGCCACGACGCCTTCTACGTGCTTTCTCCGGTGGCGAACAACCGAAGCGGTATCGACTGGAACCAGGAGGGTCATGCCTACTTCGAGAGGATCCTGGACGCCCTGGAGGACCGGCTCCTTCCCGGGCTGACGGATCGGATCGTGACCCAGTTCCACATCACCCCGGACTACTTCCAGCAGGAACTTCGATCTCGGGACGGCTCCGCCTTCGGTCCCGAACCCCTCCTCCGACAGTCGGCCTACCTCCGCTACCACAATCGGTCGCCGGACGTGGAGGGCCTCTACTTCGTAGGAGCCGGAACCCATCCGGGAGCGGGAGTTCCGGGGGTTCTGTCCTCCGCCCGGGTCCTGGAGAAGGTCGTTCCCGTGCCCACTGGAAGCTCGGCGGTGCCCCTCCCCTCCCTGGGCACCGGGCGATGACCGTCGCCGGCGACCCAGCCCCGGGTGCCGGTGTTCCTGCGGACCCGCCAGGGGAGGCGCTCCTCGAAGAGACCCCCTGCCTCCTGTGCGGAAGCGAGGAAGGGGAGGTGCGCCTCACCTCCCGGGTCCAACTGGCGCCGAACACCGGCGAACGGTTCCACCTCCGTGATTGCCGCCGGTGCGGCCTCACCTACCTGAGCCCTCGCCCCACCCCAGAGCGGATGGGTCGATACTACCCCCCCGACTACCTCTCCCACCGAGGTCCGGAGGCGTGGGGGCGCTGGAGTCCGCTGGTCCGGGCCTCTCTGCGTCGGATGGATGGGGCTCGGGTGCGACGGGTCCGTCGAGCGGTCTCCCTGGCTCCCGGGGATCCGGTCCTGGATGTGGGTTGTGGGCGACCCTCCTTCCTCTGCCGACTCCAGGACCGCACCGGGATTTTCCCGGTGGGGGTGGACTCAAGTGACGGGGGCTGGCGTGACGATCCCCAGAAGTGGAACGGCCTCACCCTGCTCCGGGGCACTCCCTCGAGCCTGGAGGCCCGGCTGCGAACTCTCGGCCGATCGGGACCGGGACCCGGGTCGTCCGCCTCCGGGTTCCGGGTCATCACTCTGTGGCACGCCCTGGAGCACGACCACGATCCCCTCTCCACCCTTCGGGCCCTGGCCCGCCTGGCCGCTCCCGACGGCCGTCTCGTGGTGGAAGTCCCGGATCTCGGTTCCTGGACCGCGTGGTGGTTCGGTCCTCACTGGGCCGGACTTCACACCCCTCGCCACACGGCGTTGCACACCCGAGAGACCTTGATTCGCACCGTGGAGGCTGGCGGGTGGGTCGTGGAAGACCACCTCCCCTACGGAACCCTGGACCCGTATCTTCTGGTTTGGATGAGTCGAGCCGTCCGGAGGGGAGACGACCTGTCGGGACCACTGGCCCCGGCGTTCCCTCGCTTCCTCCTGGGCCGCATTGTCTGGCTTCCGTTGAGCGTATTGGGCCGCCGGCTTCCGTTGGGCGTCCAGACCGTGGTGGCTCGCCCACCGACGTGAGGCCCCCGGCCCCGAGGCCGGCTTCGCCCCCTGG
>SKZC01000363.1 GCA_007127575.1 Gemmatimonadota bacterium | reverse complement strand
GGGGGGGGTGGTTTGGGGCGGGAGCCGGAGCCCGCTGCGCCCCCTCCACACGAACCGGTGGCTGGGCCGGAATGCCCTCCACCGATGGCGGAGATGCCGCCCGCACGGGGTTGCCCCGGTGCAGTCGGTGCGGCAGGTACAGGGGCCGTCGTGGTGTTCGTGGGGAGAGTCCGGGGTGGCCTCACCGGAGGTCCAGGAAGGGGAGCCGGCGGGGTCGGTGTCCTGGTCGTGACCCTGACCGTGGTGCTCCTGGGAGCGGTGCTCCTAGGCGTCGGCGGGGAAAGCCAGATCATGGTGGGGGCAGGCGTGGAGCCCTCCCACGTCGATGGCCCAGCCCGAGACGAAGGCCACCAGCGCCAACAGGGCGCCGATGCGGCTAACTCGTCGCGACGGGAGAAGGGCCATGGGGTCGGAGCCGTTGCCTGTGCTGGAAGTGGGTCGAACCTCCCCAGACTACGCCTGAGTCCGGACTCAGGATCCAGTCCCGCTCTCCGGCCCCGCCCCGGCGACTCACAGGCCTCCCTGACGCCGGGCGGGAACCATGTCGCCGCAGGATGAGTTCACTTGAAGGGTCTTTCAACCAAAAGGGTGAGAATGTCGCTCACTGTGGAAGACACAAACTGTGCCGACGTGCTTCGGATCCTGGCCCAGTCCACGAGACTCGCGGTGGTCCGGTGCCTTCTCGACGGTGCGAAGCACGTGGGGGAGATGAATCGCACCCTGCAGGTGGAGTCGAGCCTGCTTTCCCACCACCTCCGAACGCTTCGCGAAGCGGGACTCGTGGAGGCCCGGAGGGACGGAAAGCAAGTACACTATCAGCTTTCACCCGCCCTTCGTTCCCGCGGGGACGGGATGGCCCTGGACCTGGGCTGCTGCCGGTTGAACTTCGAGTGAACGCACCGCGAGGAGGAGTGGACCCATGAGACGGAGGGCGGTGACCCTCTCGAATCTTCCGGCTCTCATGGGGTTGGCCTTCGCTGCCGCATGCTCCCCTGGCACCGAGGGCGCGGGCTCGGGGGACGGCACCCTGGAGGGACGGATCACGATCACAGGGTCGAGCACGGTGGCCCCGCTCATGGGCGAGGTCGCCCGCCGCTTCGAAGCCGAGCACCCGGGCGTACGGGTGGACGTCCAGACGGGCGGGACCTCACGCGGGATCGCGGACGTTCGCCGACGGGTCGCGCAGATCGGGATGATCTCCCGCGGCCTTAGACCCGAGGAGGAGGACCTGGACGCTGTGGCCGTCGCCCTGGACGGGATCACTCTCATCGTCCACCGGGACAACCACGTGGCCACCCTCAGCCACGACCAGGTGGTCGACATCTTCACCGGCCGCGTGCGGCGGTGGGACACGGTGGGGGGCCGAGAGGCGGAGATCACGGTGGTGAGCAAGGCTGACGGCCGGGCGACTCTGGAGCTCTTTCTCGACCATTTCGGACTCCGACGGGACGAGATCCACCCGTCCCTGGTCATCGGGGACAATCAGCACGGAATTCGGAGTGTGGCGGGAGACCCCGCCGCCATCGCCTATGTCTCCATCGGGACCGCGGCCTTTGAGTCGTCCCAGGGGAGGGCGATCCGGATGCTCCCGTTGGACGGTGTGGAACCGACCCTGGCCGCGGTTCAGAGCGGCGAGTTCCCTGCGTCCCGACCCCTGAATCTCGTCACCTTCGGGGACCGGAGCCCACCGGTGCAGGCCTTTCTCTCCTTCGCCGCTTCCGAGCGCGTTCAGGACCTGGTGGAGGCACAGTATTTTGTCCCAGCCCCGAGGTGACGCGTCTCTGATCTGGGCGGTCCGGGGCCTGGCCGTCGCGTCGGGAGGGATCGTCCTCCTCATCGTGGCGTTCCTGGCCCTGGAGGCGATTCCGGCGCTTCGGGAGGTAGGGCTCCGGCGATTCTTTACGGACGCCTCGTGGCACCCTGCAGACGGCGCGGACAGAGGAGCGTTCAACCTCGTCCCCATGGTGGCCGGTACCCTGACGGTAGCCACCGGGGCCGTTCTCATCGCCACCCCCCTGGGCATCGCTTCGGCGCTCTTCTGCCGGTTTTACGCTCCGGGAGCTCTGGGCCGGGCCTACCGCCGACTCGTGGAGCTTCTGGCCGGGATCCCGTCGGTGGTCTACGGTTTCTGGGGTCTCGTGGTGCTCACCCCCCTCATCCGACAGTGGCAACCGCCGGGTCAGAGCCTTCTCGCCGGAATTCTCATCCTCACGGTCATGATCCTTCCCACGGTGGCCCTCCTCTCCGAGTCCTCCCTGCGGAGCATCCCAGCGGCGTACCTTCGGGGGGCGACGGCCCTGGGTCTCTCCCGGTGGGCCACGATCCGGGGCGTGGCCTTGCCCGCGGCGAGGAGCGGCATCTTCACGGCGGTGATCCTCGCCACGGGGCGAGCCGTGGGCGAAACCATGGCCGTCCTCATGGTCATGGGGAACATCGTCCAGGTACCCGGAAGCGTCTTCGATCCGGTCCGCACCCTCACGGCGAACATCGCCCTGGAAATGGGCTACGCCATGGAGGTCCACCGCTCGGCCCTCTTCGTGACGGGTCTCATGCTCATGGCCATAGTCGTGGTACTGGTGGCCGCAAACGCTCGACTCGGACGAGAGGGACGCCGTGCGTGACGCACCGGCTCCGGCGGTCCCTTCCCTTCCGCGGGGTGGAACGGACTGGGCGGACCGGGCCGTGACGGCCGCCGTGTGGTCGGTGGCGCTGCTCTTCACCGGCGTCTTCCTCTGGATCGTGGGAGACCTGGTCCGGCACGGGCTCCCTCATCTTTCCTGGGGCTTTCTTACGGACGCACCCATGGACGCGGGACGGGCGGGTGGCATCGCACCGATCCTTGTGTCCACCTTCCTCATCGTAGGCGTCTGCCTTGCGGTGAGCCTTCCCCTGGGGGTGGGGACGGCGGTATTCCTGGCCGAGTTCAGCCGAGGGGAGAGCCTTCCGGCGAGGCTGGTCCGAGGGTCCCTGGACGTCCTGGCGGGGGTTCCGTCCATCGTCTTCGGCCTCTTCGGAAACGCCCTGTTCAGCCTCTACCTCGGGATGGGGTTCTCCATCCTCTCCGGCGGCCTCACCCTGGCGTGCATGGTGCTCCCCATCCTGATCCGCTCCACAGAAGAAGGACTGCGGGCGGTTCCCGACGACTACCGGAAAGCGGCGGCGGCCCTAGGGCTTTCCCGGACGGCAACCCTGTGGCGAATTCTCCTTCCTGCCGCCACACCGGGCCTCGTGGTGGGATTGGTCCTGGGGATCGGGCGGGCGCTGTCCGAGACGGCGGCCCTGCTCTTCACCAGCGGATACGTGGCCAGGATGCCGGGTTCCCTGCTGGACTCCGGCCGTTCCCTCACCGTGCATATCTACGACCTGGCGATGAACGTGCCGGGAGGAGAAGCCAACGCCTACGCCACGGCGGTCGTGCTGGTCACGCTTCTCCTCGTGATCAACATGCTCACCTTCCAGATTGCCGATCGCTGGCTTCACAGGAGGATCACGCGCACATGAGTCGTCGCCATTCTCCCACCCGGGGGGCCCACCCGGGGACAGACCGCCCGGCCGGCTGCGAGGACCGACAACCGGTCATGGAGGTGCAGGATCTGTCCGTCCGTTACGGCAACGCGCCAGCACTTCGGGACGTGACGCTCACGATTCCCCGGGGGTGCATCACGGCTGTGGTGGGCCCCTCGGGGTGTGGAAAGAGCACCTTCCTCACTTGCCTGAATCGCCTCAGCGACCTGGTGCCCGATTGCCGCGTGACGGGAAGCGTTCGGTTCGAAGACCGAGACATTTTGAACGGAGACACGGACCTGGTCGCCCTTCGAAGGCGGGTGGGGATGATCTTCCAGAAGCCAAATCCCTTCCCCCTTTCCATCCGGAAAAACCTCACGTTCCCCCTGCGACACCACGGGTCCCCGAGCGGAAAGGCTCTGGAAGAGAAGGTGGAACAGATCCTTTGCCAGGTCGGCCTGTGGGACGAGGTGAAGGACCGGCTGGACGCCCCTGCGTTGGAGCTGTCCGGGGGACAGCAGCAGAGGCTCTGCTTGGCCCGGGCCCTGGTTCTCGAGCCCCGGGTCCTCCTTCTGGACGAGCCGTGTAGTGCCCTGGACCCCATCACCGGCGGCGTAGTGGAGGACCTCATCCTCTCCCTCCGCGGCCAGTACACCGTGGTGGTCGTGACGCACAATCTGGCCCAGGCGCGGCGGATCGCCGACGAAGTGGCGGTGTTCTGGGTGCGGCACGGGGTGGGGACCCTGATCGAGGACGGTCCCGTGGGTCAGATCTTTGATGCTCCTCGTTCGGAGCGGACGGCCGAGTACGTCCGGGGAATACGGGGGTGAGCCAGGTCCGGTGGCGTTGTGGAGGGCCGCCGCAGCCGCGACGAGCCGCTCCCCGGAACACGGCCGGCGCTACTTCTCCGCCACGAAGCGGAGCGTCCCATACCAGGCCTCGGCCCGCTCACCAACGTCGTCACAGTCCGTCATGATGGCCAGCCCAGAGAGCGTCTTTAGCTCCCGCTCGTGGAAACGACGGAAGTCGGCCTGGACATTTCTCCGGTCCGTGAACCACCGTCCAGGCTCTTCCGACGAACCCGAGCGGACGGAGATCATGTGTACTCGAGAGGTGTACGGATTCGGCCAGTCCGCACCCTCCAGCTCCTTGCTGGACCACACATAGTTCAACGCCCTGGTCCGCCACCGGAGCACAGAGCGCTCGTCCACCAGGTAGATACGGGCCGGAAAATCGTCTCCGGTCCGGACCCGCTCGTCGACTCCACTGAAGGTCTCGTCCACCCGCCAACTCCACTCCAGGACCGGAGTGGACTCCAGATCGATCTCCCCGCGGTGGTAGAGGGCCGAGGCCGCACCGTCTTCGCAGACGGCATGTATCGCTTCCCGTCCGTCCACCTCCGTGAGCTGGTAGCGAGTGGACCCGGAAAAGGAGCGCTCCTCCCACTCGATCACCTTCGACGGAGGAAAGGTCTTCACCGGCACCGCCATCAGTCCGTCTATGAGTAGCCACGCGACGCTCCCCAGAAAGAGGAGTGTTGGCCACCCATTGGCCTTCTGTGTGGAGATCACCGAGCCTTCCGGAGGGAGGGCCGGAGCCGGCCCCATCGTTCAAGGCCCACCGGGAGGCTCCCCGTTTGCTCGGAGGCCGTCACCCTACCGTGGGTGTGTAGAAGGCTCCCAGGATCATCCCGTAAACCAGGTGGGCCATCAGGGCCAGGAGGGGTGTGCTCCGTCCATAGTGGAGTGCCATGAAGCCCGGGGGTTCCAGGGCTCGGGTGGGGTCGGGACCCTGGTGCTCCCCGGCCATCCTGGGGTGGAGACCCGGGAGGATGGGCATCACCGCCACCAGGACGGCGAGGCCGTGGACGAGCCCGATGGCGCCGCCGAGCCACCACGACGATCGTCCCAGGCTCTCGAAGACCAGGGCGTAAAGGACCGCGAAGAGCCACCCCATCATGAGATGAGCCAGAAATCCCACGGCCGGCGCTCGGTCTCGGTCCGCTGTGAACATGGTGCCCAGCATGAAGGGGATGCTCATCCGGGAGACGCCGGCCGCATGGCCGGCCGACATGAGGGTGGTGAGGACGATGGTGGCCGCGAAGCCCCAGAGGAGGACATCTCCCACGCTCATGGTTCCCTACCTCCCACGCCGATGCGCACCCGGCCGTTCCCGTGGACGGGGTACCGGGTGGGTCGACCCTCTTCGGTTCGCTGGAGGACCAGGGCCGCGTCGATGAGTCCCACGTGGGTGAAGGCCTGGGGAAAGTTCCCCAACGCCGCTCCCGACTCGGGATGTATCTCCTCGGCGAAGAGCCCTAGATCGTTCGCGTGCTCCAGCAACCGCTCGAAGGTCTTCCGTGCCCGGGCCACCGAACCCTGCATGGCGAGGCAATCCACGCTCCAGAAGCTGCAGATCCCGAAGGCTCCCTCCCCCTCGGGGAGACCGTCGTCCTCCTCCAGGTACCGGAAGAGAAGCCCGTTCACTCCTAGACGACGATGGATCACCTCGCAGGTACTCCGCATCCGTTCGGAGGCGGGATCCACGAATCCGTAGCGGGGCAGAAGGAGGAGGCTCGCGTCCACCTCCTCCGACCCGTACGAGGAGACGTAGCTTCCCACCTCTTCATCGTAACCTCGGGCCTCCACCTCCCTGCGGATCTCTCCCCTCTCGCGACGGAACCGCTCCACCGGCACTTCGATGCGTCCGCCTTCGTGCAACCGGACGAGCCGATCCAGGGCGACCCAACACATTGCCTTGGAATACGTGTGGTGGCGTCGCTCCGATCGGATCTCCCAGATCCCCTCGTCGGGCTCACGCCAACGACGGCACACCGTCTCGCCCAGGCCTTTCAGCATTCGGGCCGTGCTGCGGTCCAGTCGGCCGTTTCTTTGGACAAACTCGTAGGCCGCATCCACCACCTTTCCGTAGACGTCGAGCTGGAGCTGATCCGAGGCTCCGTTCCCCACCCGCACGGGTCGGGACTCTCTGTAGCCCTCCAAGTGTCCCAGTTCCACCTCGGGAACGTTCGTTCCCCCGTACACGTCGTACAAGACGCGGAGCTCGGGCCAGGTGAGGCGGGTGCTGTGGAGCATCCATGACAAAAATGATGTGGCCTCTTCGTCATAGCCCAGCTCCATGAGGGACTGCAGGGTCAGGGAGGCGTCCCGGAGCCAGCAATACCGATAGTCCCAGTTCCGAACGCTCCCGATCCACTCGGGAAGCGAGGTGGTGGGGGCGGCGATGATGGCACCGGAAGGAGCGTACGTCATGAGCTTGAGAACCAGGGCGCTTCGGACCACGGCGTCCCGGTAGGGGCCCTCGTAGGTGCACCGACCCGCCCATGTGCGCCACCATCGGACCGTGGCTTCCAGCTTCCGCTCCGCCGCCTCACCGAAGGGTGGGATCACCGCCGGCTCGCCGTGGCAATAGACCAGGGAGAGCCAGCGTCGCTCCCCCGAGCGCACGATGGCACGCCCGACGGCGCGGCTCCCATCAGGGGACAGCTCAAGCGGGATCTCGCTCCTGAGGAGAAGGGCGTCCGCCCCATCCTCCCAGTGGATACCCAGGGCGCCCCGGCCCTCCATCCGTGGAATGCGGCGACCGTAGTCAGGCCGGGGCTCGCAAACCACCTCCACGTCGACCTCCCCTTCCAGACCCTCCACCCGGCGCAACACCTGGTGGTCCGGCCACAGCTCGGACCGCTTCTCCGCTTCGGAGGCCACGGGCATCAGATCCACCAGCCGGACTCGACCGGCGGCCGTGGTGAAAATGGTTTCCAGGACGTTCGTGTCGTCCAGGTACCGGCGTTCGCTGGTGAAGGGGACCGACGGCCGCACGGCGAACCGTCCACCCTTCCTCCGATCCAGAAGCGCTCCAAAGAGGGCCGGACTATCGAAGCGGGGAAGACAGAGCCAATCCAGGGAGCCGGCGAGTGAGATGAGGGCCGCCGAGCGACAGTCCCCGATGACCGCGTAGTCCTCGATGGGCGGGTACGTGAGGTCACGGCGGGTGAATTCGTTCACCAGTGTCTCCTCGATTCCGGTACCCGGCCCACGACCTCGTCCGAACCCGCCGTTACCCGTCCTCAGGCTCCGCGTTCATATCGTTCAGGGTCCAATCGTAGTGGAAGAAATCCACCTCCACATCACCTCCATCGAGCAGGGCCCGCTCTCGGTCCGTCAGGTAGGGAGCGAAGAAGTCCGGGATCCCCTCCTCTCCCCCAAAGTCCTCCGAGAACCAGTCCAACACCCGGTTCACCCGGAGGACCGGTGGGTCTCCGTCCTCGATACGGAAGTGGCGGTCCATAGCCATGAAGCGCCGGACCTGGTCGTCGAGTTGTTCGTCCAGACGCGCTCCCTCGTACGCCTCTTCACGGAGCTGGGGGCAGTCGTACGCCGCACAGTTCACGGCGAAGTGGATCCTGGGCTCCTGGAAGACGGGCCGAATGATCTCGTGCTCGATCTCGTCCAGGGAGCGC
>SKZC01000109.1 GCA_007127575.1 Gemmatimonadota bacterium | reverse complement strand
CCAGGAGCGACTCCACCTCGTCCAGGCGCGACTCCACCAACCAGCCTGCAGAGACCTGGTACTGGTGGGCCGGCTCACCCGTGGAGAGGATCTCCACCGAAGACCGGGATCCGTTCTGCCACAGCTCCCGCACCGGTACCCCACCGAACCACTCCGAGTCCACCACCCGGATGGCGGCGTGGAGGCTCTGCCCTTCGTAGACCACCTCGGGTGAGCGCTCCCCAGGAAACAGGCCCATCGCCGCAGCCGCAGGGGCCGCCACCGCCAGTCCGAACACCACGGAACGGCGGCGCCCTTCCAGCTCTGCCGCCAACGCGGCCAGGAGGAAGAGAAAACCGCCTACCAGGCAGAGGATGAGGGAGAGTGGAAGGGCGGGAAGGAGGACGAACCCGGTCACGAGGGAACCGACGATCCCACCCACCGTAGCGGCGGCGGACACCTCGCCCGCCCTTGCCCCCACCTCTTCCAACTTCGCCGTGTATCGCCGTACCAGGTACGGAGTCACCATCCCCAGAAGAAGGCTGGGCGGACCAAAGAAGACCGCGGAAGTGGCCACGGCGCCTCGCAAGAACCCCCATTGCTGGAGCGCCGCCTCGGCCAGAACTCCTCCCCAGACCGCGACGAAGGGAGTGAGCCCGGCCAGGGCCACCAGGACGAAGAGGGGCACGGGACTGCGGTCCGCGAGACGGCCTCCCACAGCGTTCCCCAGGGCCAGACCCGTGAGCACCACGGAGAGGATTGCCGTCCAAGGGATGGTGGAGAGGCCATAAGTGGGAGCCAGCAGGCGGGCTCCGGCGATCTCCATAGCCAGAACGCCGAAGCCCGAGCCGAAGGCCAGGGTGAGGACGGCCGTGCGAAAGCCCGGGGGCCGGGAGGGGGTATGCAAAAGCCTAGTGTCCGGCGATAGGGGGCGAGTCCACCTGGACCCGGGCCAGTCGAAAAGCGTTCAGCGTCACCGCCAGGGAGATGCCCAGGTCTCCCACCACCACCGCTGTGATGAGGGAGACCATGCCCAGGGGCACCCCGATGGCCAGAACCGCCTTCACGCCGATGGCTACCACGATGTTCTGTCGAATCACCCGGCCTGCCTTGTGGGACAAGGTGTAGAGATACTGGAGCCGGCTCAGGTCATCGCCCATGAGGGCCACGTCGGCGGTCTCCAACGCGGTGTCGCTCCCGGCGGCTCCCATGGCCACACCCACCGTAGCTGCCGCCAGGGCCGGAGCGTCGTTCACGCCGTCCCCTACCATGGCTACCGATCCGTACTCCCGCTCCAGCGCCTTCACGGCCTCCACCTTCTCTTCCGGAAGGAGTCCCGCCCGGACCTCGTCGACCCCGATGAGACGCCCCGCCTCCTCGGCGGTCTCGGGACGGTCGCCTGTGAGAAGCACGATCCGCTCCACTCCGGCGGCCCGGAGACCCGCCACCGCCTCCGCCGCACCCACACGGGGGGGATCCGTAAGGGCGAGCCACCCCAGGACCCGGCCGCCCTCAGCCACTCCCACGAAGCTCCCCCGCCGGTCCCGGATCTCCCTCGGCACCGTCTCCATGGTCCCAACCGCCGCCCCTCGGGCCTCCAGGAACTCCGGACGCCCCACCGAATGCTCCATCCCGTCGAGCTGCGCCCGCGCCCCCATCCCGGGTTCGGCGGTGAACCCGGTGACCCTCCAACGTCCCTCAATCCCTCGACTCACCGCCGCATCCCGGATGGCCCGTGCGATGGGGTGCTCTGAGTCACCTTCCACCGCCGCCGCCCGGGAGAGAAGCTCTTCGCCGCTCACTCCGTCGGTGAGATGCACCCCGGCCACCCGGGGATGTCCCACGGTGAGGGTCCCGGTCTTGTCCAGCGCCATGGCCCGGACCTCCCCCATAGCCTCCAGATAGGTTCCGCCCTTGATGAGAACGCCGTTTCGCGCAGCCGCGGTGATCCCGCTCACCACGGCCACCGGGGTGGAGATCACCAGCGCGCACGGGCACGCGATGACCAAGAGGGTCAGCCCCCGGACGAACCAGGTGTCGAAGGGCGCGCCCGCCAGGATCGGGGGCAAGGTCATGAGCAGGAGGGCGCCCATCGTCACCGCCGGCGTATAGTAGCGGGCAAAGCGCTCCACGAAGCGTTCGCTTCGGGTTTTTCGGGCCTCGGCCTGCTCCACCAGGCGGATGATTCGGGAAAGGGCGCTTTCCGATGCCGGCTTTGTCACCCGCATTCGAAACGAACCCTCCCGGTTGATGGTTCCGGCGAAGAGGGAGTCGCCAATCCGCTTCCCCACCGGCATGGCCTCCCCGGTGATGGGAGACTCATCCACCGCAGAAGTCCCGTCCTCCACCGTCCCGTCGGCGGGTACTCGCTCCCCGGGCCGTACCACCACGAGATCCCCCGGGGTCAGCTCATCCACCGAAACCCTAACCTCCTCTCCATCCCGGACGACCCAGGCGGCATCCGGGGCCAGGTCGATGAGCGCCTCCACCGACGCCCGGGCTCGGTCCACCGCGTAGTTCTCCAGGAGAGAAGCCAGCGAAAAGAGGAAGGCGATGGCGGCTCCTTCCATGTACTCCCCAATCCCCATTGCCCCCAGGACGGCGATGGTCATGAGGAAGTTCATGTCCAGCGAGAGGGTCCGCGCCGCCCGAATGCCCTTGGGGAAGAAGCTCCACCCTCCCACCAGGGCCGCGCCGATGAAGAGGAGGTCCGGAAGGTGAAGGGGGTGGAAGGGGAGGTCCAGGAGGTGCGGGTCCACACCCAGGAGACGGAGGAGTCCCGCCGCCACGAAGAGGGCCATAGATCCGTACGCTCCCGCCGCACCGGAGCTCCTCCAGAGGGAGGACGGCACCGTCCGGGGACCTCGCCCCTCCACTGGGTGGGCCAGATACCCCAGCCGTCCCGCCTCTCGTCGGATTTCCTCCATCCCGGTCCGCCGGGGATCCGTCTCCACAGTGAGGACGCGGGCGACCGGGCTCCCGTCCACCCGGCTCACACCGTCCAGTTTCTGGAGCCGGTCCTGGAGCTTGCGGACGCAGCTCGCACAGTCCATCTCCGCCACACGGAAACGGAAGGTGGTGACCTCCACCGGCTCCTTTAAGGAGGAGGGCATGGATCCTCTCGCAGTCGAAAACAAAGCGCAACATCCAGGTGGATGCGTTTACGACTCGAGGTGATACCCCGGGATCCGGCCCGGGATCGTGACGGAGAGGCGCTCCCACGAAGAACCCGCCCTGGAGGGAGATCCCTCCAGGGCGGGTTCGGTACCGCTACGTCGCCCCGCCAGCCACCGGGCGCGCCGGGACTCAGGCGATAGGCTCTTACCTCAGCACGAAACGCAGTTGTCGTTGTTGTGGGATCCGAGACTTTCCAGCAGACGCACGGTTGCCGGATACGGCGAAATCCGCTGTACCGGGCCGTTGGCCATGTCTGCGGTGGTCTGGCCCGACCGACTCAGAACCGTGACGTCCGCTCCGTGCTCCACCAGGTACAAAATGGCCTCGTTGTCGCCTCGGGCCGCAGCGTGGTGAAGGGGCGTGTAGCCGTTGTAGTCCCGCTGGTTCACGTCCACTCCTACCTCCTCCACCAGATAGCGGATGGCGGGAAGAAATCCGGTAGGAGCGTACCGGTGGGCGTTGGCTCCGAAGCCCTCTCCGTAACCCACACCGGAAGCCGCATGGATGGGGTACACCCCCGGCCCCCCTGTGGGGATGGGCCGCATGCCCGACGGATCCAGCTTCTCCTCCTCTTCCTCGCCGTCACCGTACGGGTTCCCCCCGCGGTGCTGGGGACGCCGCGTGGGGATGTGCGGGTCCGCACCGAACTCGGCCAGGATCTTCATGGCCTCCACATCCAGTGCGTAGGCGGCGCGCCAGAAGGGGGTGGCGCCCCAGACCCGCTCCAGACCGCAGTTCGCATTTCCGCACGAGACGTGGGCCATATACCAGAGATGGCTGTTCAGCCGCACGTTGGGCTCAGCTCCCGCCTCCAACAGCGCCCGCAGGACATCCAGGTGGGAGGCGTCCTGGTACTCGTGCTCCCGAACTTGAGGGAACCGAGACCGGGGAGCCCACTGGCGTTCCAGCGCGGCGTAGAGGGGCGTGGTGCCCGCCTCGCTGGCGAGATTCGGGTCCGCGCCGTAATCCAGGAGGACCAGGGCCATGTCGAACTGCCCGTTCACAGCCGCCATCAGCAAGGGCGAGGTCTGGTCACCCCCGCTGACCTGGTTGATGTCGGCACCGCCGGCGATGAGGGCCTTCGCCGTGGCGATGTGGCCCTGCCGCACGGCGTGAAGGAGCGCCGTGAGGCCACCCCATCCACCCACCATCTCGTTCTGGCTCGTGGTACCGGGCTCCGGCTCTTCCAACTCCACGTCCTCAGGAGATCGGGTCCGAAGTACCTCTCTCGCCGCCTCCGCGGCCAGGGCCAGCTGTTTCGGAGTCGGCTGCCAGGCCCGGGTCGCCTCTTCCTCCTCCTCCTCGCTCATTTCGTCCGTCCCCAGCTCCTCTTCCCGGAACCCCTCCAGCGTCTCACTCCAGGCTTCCCGTGCCGCCGAGTGGACCTCGGAGAGCTGCGACACGTTCACCGCCCGGGTCATGTGAGCCGGGTCGGCACCCCTCTCCAGGAGAGCTTCCACCGCACGGGTCCGGTTCGCCGAAGCGGCGAAGATGAGAGGGGTCTGGCCCCACTGATCCTCTCCCACGTTGGGATCCGCCCCGGAATCAATGAGGAGAGCTACCCCCTCGGGGCTGTCCGCCGACGCCGCGAAGTGAAGGGCCGTGGCTCCGCCACTGGCGGTCCGGGCCGCTGGATCCGCGCCAGCATTGAGGAGATAGCGGATCGCCTCAGCGTTGCCTTCCTTGCTGGCCAGATGAAGCGGCGTGTACGCCCCGATCCGAGTGGTCAACTCCAGGTTCGCACCGACCTCGATGAGGACCTGCACCAGTTCCGGATTTCCGTTCGCCGCTGCCCAATGCAGGGCTGTCATTCCGTCGCCCTGGGCAGCGTTCACATCGGCGCCTTGACCGTTCACCAGCGCGCGAACGGCTTCGGTGTCTCCCCGCATGGCGGCATCGGCCACCGGCGAATCCGTGGGAGCGTCTCCAACACCCGTCATTCCCACGAGCACCCACACGAGGGCGAAGAGCCCCACGCTTCCCAATCTGGAAGTGATCCTATGCGTCATCTTCGTTGCTCCGCCTCGGTCTCCGTGGAGGTGATGCGTCGCCGGTTCAGGACGACTCCGCATCCGTGGTGAACCGGGGAGGCGCCGCCGCTGGTGTCCATGAGAACGGCCCCGTGCTGTCCCCGAAGCTGCTGAGATCGTCCATCCCCAGCTTGTGCAGGAGGCTCAACATGGCGTTGGCCATGGGCGTCCCGTCCGGAGCGCGGAGGTGCAGGTTCCCTTCCAGCTTGCCATTGGCACCACCGATGGCGATGAGGGGACAACGCCGGTGGTTGTGGACGTTTCCGTCTCCCATGGGGGAGCCCCAGATGATCATGGTCTTGTCCAGGAGGCTCTTGTCCCCCTCCACTGAACTCTGAAGCTTCTCCAGGAAGTAGGGAAGCATGCTCACCCGCCACTGGTGGAGGGCGTTCCACTCCAGGATCCGCTCTTCGTTGTTCCCATGGTGGGAGGCGGGGTGGATGGGACGATCCACACCACTCTCCGGGAAAATCCGGTTGGATCCGTCCCGGCCCCACTTGAAGGAGAAGACCCGGGTGAGATCCGACTCCAGTGCGAGAAGCTGAAGGTCGAACATGAGCTTCATGTGCTCCTCGAAGGAGTCGGGCACCCCCACCGGGGCCTCCGGCAGCTCCCGCTCCTCCCCACTCGTGTTGTCCGCCTCAACCATCTCCAGGCGGCGCTCCAGCTCCCGGATGTCGTTCATGTACTGCTCCACCCGGCGGCGGTCCGCCGCTCCCAGCTCCCGCTGAAGGCCGGCCACCTCGCCGGCGATCCAATCCAGGATGCTCCGGTTCTCCTGCCTCCGGGTGATTCGCTCCTCATGGGTGGCGCCGGCTCCGAAGAGCTGCTCGAAGACGACCCGCGGATCCCGAACCAGCGGGAGCGGCTCCTGGGGGGACGCCCAGGAGATGGAGTCCGTGTAGGCGCAGGAGTAGTTGTAGTGGCATCCGCCGGATTGATCCGTGGTCTCGATGCAGAGCTGCATGGACGGGATGGGCGTGTCCTGGCCGAACCGGTCCGCATACATCTGATCCAGGGACTTGCCGACGAAAAGGTCGGATCCCTGAGTCTGCTTCGGGTGGGACTGGGTCAGGAACACGGCGCTGGAGCGGAAATGGTCCCCGCCGATCTCCGCCGGGTCCCAGGCGTCGGCCATACGGACGTCCGTATTGCTCACGATGGTGAGGTAGTCCTGGAAGGGCTCCAGCGGCTTCAGCAGGTTCTCTTCGTTCAGATTGAAGTTTCGCCCGATGGTCTCCGGGGCGAAGAGATGCCGGTCCGCACCCCACTCCGTGGCCCCGGCGCAGCCGTGGACTTCCTCCATGCAGATGAGGCGAGTCGTGTCAATCTCGGCTCCAGACCAGCGCCGGCCTGCCGGGATCATGGCATCCAGGAACGGAAGTGCCACGGACGCCCCCATCGCCCTCATGAAGGTGCGACGATGGATGTGCTTACCGGTGAGGAATCCGAATCCCTTGCTCATTGTGGCCGTCTCCCGTCTGCTCGTGGTCGTTGCGACTCGCTCTGCGCCTTCGCAGTACTCGAATGGGGTGGAGGAGGTCAGAAATCGACGTCGTCCACCGAAATGGCCTGCGCTCTCTTCATCCTGAACGGGTCGCTGTTCACGACTCCAAGAACGAGAGAGGAAATGCTGTATTCATCCGCCTCGGCGTCGCGGACGATGGACCGAACCGTGCTCTGGTCCGCGTATCCCGCCGGCCGCGCTATGGCGTACGAGAGGAGGTACTCGGTGAAGTTTCTCACCAGCGGGATCGGCCGCTGCGTGAGGACCTCCACCAGCTCCTGGGGTCCGGTGATCCGGGAGCCGTCGTAGAACTCACCCTGCGTATCCACCGGGACTCCGTCCTCCCGAAGCCGCCATTTCCCCATGACGTCGTAGTTGTCCAGCGCCACCCCGATGGGGTCCATCATGACGTGGCAGGACGAGCACGCCGGATTCGCCCGATGCATCTCCAGGCGCTCCCGTGTCGTGAGCACTCGGCCCTCCTCCACGGCGTCCGTCTCGTCCAGCTCGGGCACGTTGGGAGGCGGAGGTGGGGGAGGCGAACCCATGAGGACCTCCATTACCCACTTTCCACGCAGCACCGGAGAGGTCCGGTTCCCCATGGAGGTGAGGAGGAGCACGCTGGCATGGCCCAGCACGCCCTGACGATTCGCGCCCTGGGGGTATTGGACCTTCCGGAACCGGTTACCCACCACGCCGGGAATGTCGTAATGCCGGGCGAGGCGTTCGTTGAGGAAGGAGTAGTCGGCAGTAAAGAACTCCAGGATGCTCCGGTCCTCCCGAACCAGATGCTCGAATAGGAGCTCGGTTTCCCGACGCATGTCCGCCGCCAGGTTGTCACTGAAGTTGGGGTACCAGAAGGGATCCGGCCGGATGTTCTCCATGTCCTGCAACCGGAGCCACTGTGCCGCAAAGCGGGTCGCCAGAGCCTCAGCTCTGGGGTCCTCCAGCATCCGCAACGCCTGTGCCTCCAGGACTTCGGGCTCCGAGAGCCGTCCCTCGGAGGCTACCTGGGTCAGCTCCTGATCCGGGGGCGAGCCCCACAGGAAGAAGGAGAGGCGGGACGCCAGATCCAGGTCATGCAGGGGGTAGACGTCGCCGGGCTCCACGTCCGGGGGCTGCCGCTCCATCCGGAAGATGAAGCTCGGGCTCGCCAGGATGGCCTGCAGCCCAAAGCGAACCCCGTTTTCGAATCCACCTTCCCGGGCGCCTTCCTCATAGAACCGCATGAGGCCTTCCACATCGGCATCCGTGGCGGGGCGACGATAAGCCTCCGAGGCCAGCCGGTTCAGGAT